>CAZOUZ010000119.1:0-5801 GCA_964583115.1 uncultured Dehalococcoidales bacterium | reverse complement strand
TAGTCTCTGCCATTATGCCCCTTTCTCCTTTCGTTCATTGAGCTGTGGAAACAAAATAATCGGCGTGACAGGTTCCCGCGTTGATAGTACTTGCCGTGCGCACCGATGTCAAGGAAAAAATAAGAGGGCGAGGCCTGGGCCTCGCCCTCTTTCCCACAACCGCCACACCGTCACTTGGATTTGATTTCAATACGCTTGGGTTCTTCTTCAGTCACCGAGCCTTTATTATTGGAAGAGGTTTCACCAACCGATGCCGGTTCCTTATACTCCTTAACAGGCTTCAGCTCTTTTCTATACGAGCACTGAAGACACTGCTCATACCAGTTGTCCAGGTCTTTATCAATGAGCAAATCACCCCCGCACCGGGGACAGCTCTTCAATCTCCATCTCACCATATTTATCACCCCCTCTACCTCAAGCCTGCAACTTCTCAATTTACCTCATTTTATATAGTAAAGATGGCTCTGTATGTGATTTTTGTCTCACTGCCTGCAAAATGGGGAAATCTAAAAAGAGAAACGTATAAAAGAGGAAATTTTGAGGAATCAAACGGGACAATAGAAAGGTACCGGGGAAGGAGAAGACCGCCAAACGGTCTTTATTTTTATTCGACGACTACTTCGAAAGGACAGGATATGGCTCCAGCCGGGCAGACCATCTCGCACTGGTGGCACCATCTTGTGCAACCGGTGCACTCTTTATTAATATACACCGCAAGATTTCCTTCCAGCACCAGAGAATTACAGGAACATACTCCCACGCATAGACCGCAACCGTTACATCTTTCCGGGTCTATTACGGGTATACTAATCACATCCATACCTCTCTACTTTATTCCAGTTTAGGCTCAAAGTCAACCGCCCGTCTGTGACTTTTGTCTCAAAAAGCCTCCTCCACCATTTCCCTGAGAGCCTCTTTATCCGTAATCACAATGCGGCTGCGGTTCAGCCTTATTATCCCTTCATCCTCAAGGGTTTTAAGCGACCTGCCGACAACCTCGCGGGCAGTGCCCGCCATAGCCGCCATATCCTGCTGGGTAAGCCGCGGGCCGGGCTCGGAATCGGCACCGTTGCCAGCCCGCTCCAGCAGTATCCTGGCTACCCTGCCGATAACATGCCGGAAAGACAAATCTTCGACGAGCGAGACAAGCTCGCGCACCCGCTCTGCCAGCACCCTGATTGTATTCGTGGATATATGCGGGTGAGTCTCCAGAAGGTCTTTCACATCACTTTTTCTCAGCTCATAAAGGACAACAGGCCCCATAGCCTGAGCGCTGGCCGGGTTCGCGCCGTCATCGAAGGCGGGAACGTCGTTGAACGAGTCCCCCGGACGGACAATACTCAGAATCTGCTCTTTCCCCTCGACTGAAGTCTTGAATACCTTGACAGCGCCGGAAAAAACAAAAAATAACGACCCGGCGGGGTCGCCTTCATAGAGGATTATCTCCCCCCGCTCTGCCTTTTTCTCGACAAAGAGCCGCCCGACCGAGCCAAGCTCTTCAGGACCCAGTCCGGCAAAATACGGTATAGACTTTAGAAACTCTATCTCGACTGCCATATCCACTACTTTTTCAGGGTAATAACCCTCTGCATAAAGGTGATTTATTCTATCACGACTTTTCAAGCTACGCCAGACATATCAGGAAAAAAAAACGGGTAATTTCCGGTATCTAGCTGCTTCGAGCCCCTCTCACGCTGTAGATACAGCCGCAGTAGTCCTGGCGGTAGAGAGCCCACTTTTTAGCCAGTTCAGTGGCTCGCTGGAATCCCGCCTTCTTTTTAAAATCCCTGGACAGAAACCGGTCGCCGCCGATTTCCCGACCTATCCGGTTGATTACCGCCGCCGGTTTATGCGGGCTTACCGTTAAAGTGGTGGTAAAAGCATCAAGCCCGGAGTCCAGCAGGTAGAGCCAGGTCTTTTCCAGCCGGTGCCTGAAACAGACCTCGCACCGCCTGCCGCCTTCAGGCTCATTTTTCAGCGACTCGGTCTCCTTAAACCAGTCTTCCGGAATGTAGGGGCCTTCTTCCAGGGGGAAGCGCAGTTCTTCAGCCACCTTATAAGCAGCCTCCAGCCGTCTCTCATACTCCTCATGCGGATGGATGTTCGGATTGTAAAAGTAGCCGTGGACCCGGTGTCCCTCCGAGGTCAGTCGTTCGACGACACCGGCGGCGCAGACGCCGCAGCAGATATGAAGCACCAGCTCCATCAGAATGAAGCCTCCAGAATCTTAGCCGCTTCATTAAAGTCCGTCAGGGGCGTATAGCTGAGGTCAGTCCGCGTGTTACAGTATTCGAGCAACTCCGCAGCGGCAAAGATATGGTGGCATTTTATCGCCGAAGCGATATCCGAAACGCCGTTGCCCATGTATATCACCCGGCAGCCTTCTTTGAGAAACAGGTCCACGTACGCCTCCTTGAAGCCGTCATTGAGGCGGACTCCGCCGGGACCGATATACTGGATTCTGAGACCTTCGGGGTGAAAGCGCGTTTCCGCAGCGCGTATCTCAATGTCTTCCAGCCCGATATTTTTCATAATCTCCTCTATATAAAAGTCGAGACCGTTACTGACGATAACAAAACGGAAGTCCTTTCTCCGGCAGCAAGCCACCAGTTCGGGGAGTCCCGGCCTGAGCTTCATGGTGCGGTGAGCAATCTCCAGCAGGCTTTCCCGGTCGGCTTTGACCATAGCAAATGAGCTTGAATTAAAGACCCCGACGGACATTTTACCGTCCCGGTACTCCTTCAGCATTGTCCTCCAGTCGCCCTCGGCGTAAGTCTCCAGCATCATAAAACTTACGTCTTTATCGGTAATCGTGCCATCGAAGTCACACTGGACAACGGTCTTGCTCGCCTCTGCCAAATATGTCCCTCCTTTTAATGTCATTGCGAGTCCCGATTTCATCGGGGCGAAGCAATCCATATAGATAGTTCGATTAATTCAGGACCGTATTTATCTTTCTTTATCACGGAGCACTCTCCGCAGCATCTTCCCCACCGGTGTCTTGGGCACTTCGTCGATAAATTCGACTTCCCGGATACGCTTATAGGGAGCGATTCTTCCGGCGCAGAATTTTATCAGCTCCTCTTCCGTAACCTTTTGCCCCGGCTTGAGCACGACACACGCCTTCGGTATCTCGCCGGCCAGCGCGTCCGGTTTGCCTATCACGGCGCACTCGCTGACAGCGGGGTGTTCGTAGAGAACGGCTTCAACCTCGGCGGGGGCGATGGTATAACCCTTATATTTTATTGTTTCCTTTTTCCGGTCGAGAATATGAAAGTACCCCTCCTCATCCATCATAGCCAGGTCGCCGGTGTAGAGCCAGCCGTTGCGGAGGGCTTCCCGGGTGTCCTCGGGGCGGTTGAGGTATCCCTTCATCACCTGCGGTCCCCTGATTACCAGCTCGCCCGACTGCCCCGGAGGCATCTCAATCTCTCCCGTTTCTTCATCGACAATACGGGCATCGGTATCAACGGTCGGTATCCCGATTGTCCCGGACTTTATTCTATGCAGGGGAGAGTTGTGGGTCTCCGGCGAAGCCTCGCTCAGGCCGTAGCCGAGGGCCATTGTAATGCCGGTTATCCGCTCCCACCTGTCCCTGATTTCGGGCGGAATCGGCATTGCCCCATTCTTGACATAACGCAGAGACGAGAGGTCGTATTTTTCAAGCTCCGGGCTGTTCACCAGGGTGGTGAACATCGAGGCGGCGCCGTACATTACCGTCACCTTTTCTCTCTCTATCGTGCTTAACAGCGTACCGGCGTCGAAGCGGGGTATTATTATCACCCTGGCGCCGCTGAGAATAGGGGAATTAACGCAGGTGCTGCCTCCCCAGCTATGATAGAAGGGCAGCAGTCCGATAACGATATCACGGTGGCTCCAGCCGAACCAGGCAGCGTTCTGCATGGAATTCGCCACCAGATTGTAGTGGGTGAGCAGCACTCCCTTGGGAAGCCCGGTGGTGCCTCCGGTATAGACGATTGCCGCCACGTCTTCCTTCGGCTTTACCCCAAACTCGGGCGGGGAGGGAGGATAGTCCTCCATAATTTTTTTAAGGGGAACAACCCCTTCAGCCTTTTCATCATCGGCAAGGACTACCGCCTTCAGTGTCGTCCCGTCTCTGACCTCATCAACCACCGGATAGAACTCGGCGCCGGTGATGATGGCGGTGGCTCCGGTATCGGCAATCTGGTGCTTCAGCTCCGTCTGTCGGGAAAGCGGATTGACGGTGGTAACCGTGGCGCCGGCTTTCAGTATCCCGTAGTAGCCGATGACGAATTCGAGGCTGTTGCTGAGAAAGAGCAGCACCTTATCGCCGGCGCTTACCCCGAGGTCATTCAGTCCGGCGGCAAGGCGGCCGGTCAGTTCCTCAAGCTCTCTGTAGCTCAGGTTCCGTTCTCCCAGGCTGAAAGCCGTGCCATCGGGCCACTTCTCCGCCGCCCGCGACAGCATGCCGAAAAGGGGCATCTCCGGATAGTCCAGCGTTTTCGGGACGCCCTCCGGCCAGGAGTCGTACCACGGCTTATCCCGCAATCTTTCACCCTCCGTTTCTTGTGTAATGGCCTTGTCCTAAAATTACGACTTTCTTGTCACCCTGAGAGTAGCGAAGGGTCTTGGGGTGGCGAGAAATAACTCCAGTGCCGCCCCACCCCGAGATTCTTCGTCACTCCGTTCCTCAGAATGACTTTAGAGGTAAGCTGGCTGTAATTCAGTATCAATCCAGAAAGATTGTAGCACAAAGCAGCCCCCGTGTTGAAACTGAGAAGCAGGAAATGCCTTTACCGGACCAGCAGGAAAACTATATACCGAAGAACCGCAGGGCATTGGCGGTGGTCGTTTCGGCGAGTCTGGCTTCGTCGATGCCCCTTAATGCGGAGACCCCTTTCAGCACCCTTAAAATGTCGGCAGGTCTCGATTCGAACTCTTCTTCAGTCCCCCGCCGGTAGACCACCGGGCAGTCCGTCTCCAGCATCAGCCTTTCCGGAGGAATTTCCTTTATCGCCCTGCGGTGCTCCTCGTGGTACTCGACCGCCGGGGTGGCGGAGAGATAATAGCCCCGGTCCACGATATCCCGCAGCACGCTCGATGTCCCGGTGTACCAGTGAAACACCGCCTTATCCAGCTTCGCTTCGTCAACCAGGTCGAAGGCATCACGCCAGGCATACCGGGAATGTACCATCACCGGCTTTTCGTGCTTTGCGGCTATCCCCAGCAATTGCCCGAGCACCTCCGCCTGCAAGCCCTTGTCCGCCTGCGCCCTTACCCGCTTGTGGTAGTCAAGCCCTATTTCACCGATGCCGACAACTTCATCCACGTGCGACTCGATGAACTCCAAATCACGTTCGATATCGGATTCCGAAATGTTCCAGGGGTGCAGTCCCAGCGCCGGATAAACGAAGCCTTCATAGCGGCGGGCGAGGTCGAGGATTTTACGGTTGGAGTCGAAGTCCTGTCCGACGGCGACGATGGCGATAAGGCCGGCTTCCTTAGCCCGGTCAATCGCCTCTTCAAGTCCTTCTATCTCGTCGAGGTGGGCGTGGGTCTCTACAAGTCTGTACATTAAGCCTCCGATTTCTTCAGCAAAAAGGTCAAACCACACAGCACGATTCCCATTGCCGCCAGGACTGACGTCCCCGCCAGGAAATTGCCGGAAACATCCACCATAACCCCCATCAGCAGGGGCCCGGTGAAGCCGCCAATCTCAGCAACGGAGAAGAAGATACCTCCCGCCAGGCCCATATTCTCCGAACCGACCTCCGGGTCGTCCATAATGACCAGCATTAAGAGCGGCAGCAGCACCGGGG
>CAZOUZ010000118.1:3459-5842 GCA_964583115.1 uncultured Dehalococcoidales bacterium | reverse complement strand
CGGGCGTAAGCCTTAGCCGTATTGCCGATATCGCCCCGCTTGGCATCCGCAATCACCGGAATATCATCGGGGATATATTCCACGGTTTGCTTGAGGGTATCGAAGCCGCCGGCTCCCTGGGCTTCGTAAAAAGCAACGTTGGGTTTGTAAGCGCAGACGAGGTCGGATGTAGCGTCAATAATCGCCTTGTTGAACTCAATAACACTCAGTCCATCGGGTATCTGCGCCGGGTCGGAATCGAGCCCGACACAGAGAAGGCTCCTGTTTTTCCGGGTGGCATTAACCAGCTTTTCAATAAACTTCATCCGATGCTCCAAACACTGATAATAGCAGGTTGATGATAGCAATGACGGGAAGGTAACGTCAAGTAGCGCCATCTTGAAGTTGTTTGGTAACCCCTCACCCTGTATCCTTCTCCCCTTTAAAAGGAGAGAGGGAAGGAATTTTAAAAAGGGGCTTCGCCCCTTTTTAATCCTACAAGAGAATGAGAACAGATAGTGAAGGACTGAAGCCCCTCATAGGCCTCCCGCTCAAAGAAAGACACCAAAAGAGAGTTTAAGCAAGGCAGACGCATAAAAAAGAAGGGGGGTGTTTAAGAGGGGCGTTAGCCCCTCTTAAGTTTCATTAAGGGCGGAGGGTGGGAATAGATAAAAAAGGGAGGGGTTCTGCAAATAAAAGAGAGGCTTGACCGGGCAATAAATCCAGCTTGACAGTCAGGATGCCGATACCTATCATTAAACTGAGGAAGGGAGGTATTTAGAGATGGGTAAGATTTATTTAATTGACGTAACAAACCGTGACGGCGTTCAGACCGCCAAGCTCGGCCTATCCAAGCTGGAAAAAACAATGATAAACCTGTACCTGAATGAAATGGGGGTTTATCAAAGCGAGTTCGGGTTCCCCACCACCAGACACGAGTCCCGCTACCTGCGGGCGAACCTCAGGCTGCAGGAGATGGGTGTGCTCAAGCCCATCCGCCTGGAAGGGTGGCTCAGGGCAACGGTTGAGGACGTGGAAAAAACATTCGAGCTTGTGCCGGAAATCAGGCATATCAATCTTTCTATCTCAACTTCAAGCCAGATGATTAGCGGCAAATTCCGGGGGAGAAAGGACGAAGAAGACATACTGGAGATGGCAATAGAGTCTATAGAAGCCGCCAGGGCGCACGGCGCCGAAAGCGTCGGCATCAATGCCGAGGACGCCTCAAGGACGGATAACGACTTCTTGGTTCAATTTGCCTCTATGGCTAAGGAACACGGGGCCGACAGGCTGAGGTACTGCGATACCCTCGGCTACGATAATCCCTTCACGATATACGAGACCTGTAAACTGCTGGCAGAAAAGGTGGAAATCCCAATCGAGATTCACTGCCACGGCGACCTGGGAATGGCTGTCGCCAACTCCGTTGCCGGGGCAATGGGCGTTGTTGACGGCGGGCAGGACGCCTATATAAACACCACCGTTAACGGAATCGGGGAAAGGGCCGGTAACGCCGACCTTGTTGCCGTCGTGCTGGCGCTCAAAAAGTCGAAAGACCTGGCAGAAAAGTATAAATTCGGTATGCCGATTCACCTGAAAAGGGCGTGGAAGATATGCAAATTTGCCAGCTATGCCTTCGGTGTCCCCATCCCGATAAACCAGCCGGGGGTCGGAGCCAATATCTTTGCCCACGCCTCCGGCATCCATGCCGACGGTGTGCTGAAGGACCCGCAGAACTACGAGCTGTACGATTTCAAGGAGCTGGGGCGAGGCGAACCGGAGATGGTCGAGACAGGCAGGGAAATAGCCTCCGGACAGTACAGCGGGATATCCGGTTTCCGGCATATTATGGGTAAAATGGAGATAGACTTCGAAGACAGGAAAGATGCCGAGGAAGTGCTTGAGCTGGTAAGATATGCCAACGTGCTGGCCCAGAAGCCCCTTGTTGCCGATGAACTGCGCTTCATCGCCAGATATCCGGAGATTGCCCGGGAGCTGCTTACTCTTACGCCGCTAAGCACTCCCGTATAGCAGACTATGAAAGATTGAGAGCAGAGGATAGATAAGAAACAGGGCTGGTATGATATAATTGCCAATACATACGCGGTAAAGACGGCGAAAACAAACGCCGGGAAGCAGGAGGCAAGAGGGTTATGAAGTGCCCTGATTGTCAGAGAGAAAACGAGCCGACCAGCCATTTCTGCATCTTCTGCGGCGCTATCCTCAAACCGCCCGAAGACAGTTACTCCCCGGAACCAGGGGGGAATTCCGAAGATATTCCTCCCGAGCAAATGCACCGGCTTCACCGGGATATCCAGAGGCTGGAAGGGCTTATCGGGCTGATGAACGAACGCCTGGCGGCACTGGAAAGGGCGGCGGGAAAACCAGGCACCGAGCCGGAGCC
>CAZOUZ010000118.1:0-3359 GCA_964583115.1 uncultured Dehalococcoidales bacterium | reverse complement strand
CGGCGTTGAGAAAGTCCCGCCGCGTGAAGGTAGACCGGCCAGGGTCAGGGAGCGGGAGTGGGAGCAGATTCTGGGAGGACACTGGCTGGCAAGAATCGGCGTTGTCGCCCTTATCATCGGCATCGGCTTCTTCCTTAAATTCGCCTTCGATAACAACTGGATTGGCCCCACCGGACGTGTAACCCTGGGTATTATAGTCGGTCTGGCAATGCTGGGAGGAGGCTATTACTGGCGGAGAAAATATCCGGTGCTAGCCCAGGCCATCAGCGGAGGGGGTATCGGCGTTCTTTACCTGTCTATCTTCGCCGCCTATGCAATGTATGGCCTGATTCACTTTTACGTCGCCTTCGGCTTCCTGTTACTGGTCAGTATCGCCTCGGCAGTGTTAGCCCTTCGCTACAATTCGATAGCTCTGGCGGTAATAGGCATCCTCGGCGCCTTTATTGCGCCTTCCATCATGAAAGTATCCGCAGCAGGGACAGCCGGCGCCGTCCAGCCCGGACAGAGCTTCTGGCTGCTTGTCTATATTATGGTGGTGGACATCGGCGTTCTGGCACTGTCTACCTTCCGCAACTGGCGCTGGTTCACCCTTCTGGCGTTATTCGGTTCACTGGCTATCTTCGGGGTATGGCACGACCAGTTCGGTGCCGGGGTCGGCCTGCCGATATCTATGGCGGGTCTGACCCTCATCTTTCTCATCTTCGTCGGAGCTACCACCCTCTTTCACATTGTCTGGCGCCGTCCTGCCCAGCCGTTCGACGAGTTGGTCATCGTTTTCAACGCCGCAGCCTATTTCGGAATAAGCTACGGACTGATGTGGAACGACTACCGGGTATGGCTGGGCGGCTTCTCTGTCCTGCTGGCCCTTTTCTACGGCGGCATCGCCTACGCTGTCCTGAAGAGGGGGGCTGAGAATGTAAGGCTGGGATTTTTCGCCCTGAGCATCGCTCTTATATTTCTCACCGTTGCCATACCCGTCCAGATAGGCGACAGGGCATGGACAACGATGGCCTGGGCTGCCGAAGGGCTGGTCCTCATCTGGCTATCGTTCACCCTGCGGATGCCTCAGCTCCGCAGCTACGGCTACGCCGTTTTTGCGATTATGGCGCTGCGCCTGCTGTTCTTCGACCACACAGTAGATATGCAAACTTTCCGACCGGTAATTAACGAGCGGTTCCTTGCTTTCCTGACAGGTATCGCCGCTCTTTACTCCGCCGGCTACCTTCTCCGGCAGGCAAGGGAATCACTGCGGGACTGGGAAAAGCAGGTCCTGTTTGTATATCCGGTCCTGTTCGTTGCCGCCAATTTCTTTTCCGTCTGGCTGTTGAGCGCCGAGGTCATCAATTACTTCGATACTTCGCTGGCTCTTACCATCCTCTGGGCAGTCTACGCCGTAATCCTGCTTGTTATCGGCATGGTCAAGCAGTGGCGCCCGGTCCGGCTGTGGGCACTTGCCCTGCTCGCCGTTCCCGTAGTCAAAGTATTCGCTTATGACGTCTTTACACTGAAGCTGTTATACCGTATTATTGCTTTCATCGGACTGGGGGTCCTTCTCCTCGTCAGCGCCTACCTTTACAGTCGCTATAACAAATCGATAAGGGGATTTATTGCTAAAAAATAAACGTCTCACTATCGCAGGGCTGCTTCTTCCAGCCATTGTCCTCTTTTCAATGGGCGCTTCCAGTGCCTCGGCTGCCTTTTTCCTGAATGACTGGAAATACGTCAAGTCTATCAGCCTCCCGGCGAGTCTCCAGGAAAAAGGGGCGGTAGAATTTACTCCCGACCTCGAGGTATTTGCCGGTTCCGCAGCCGGTCTGGTCGACCTGCGTATTATAACCGGCGGTAATACGGAAGTACCCTATAAGCTGGAGGTAAGCAAGGCAGAGAGTGAGAGGACCTCCACCCCGGTGACCCTCCGTGACCAGGGTTATCTTGACGGGGGACAGACTACATTTACCGCCGTCCTGAGACGGGCAGGCAACCTGCACAATGAGATTGAGTTTCAGACTCCCGCTACCAATTTCCGCGGTACGGCTGTAGTGGAAACCAGCTATGACGGAGAAACCTGGATGACTGTCGCCAGGCAAACCGTCTATAACTTCACGGTAAAGGAGCGGAATTTCACCACCAGCAATACCGGGGTGAGGTATCCGGACAGCGCGACACGTTACCTGCGCGTAACAATAAACGAGGATGACGGGGGACCCGTAGAGGTAACCGGCGCTACCGTTTTCTTCGTAGAGGAAACAATAGCGGACGAGATAACCTGGCCGGTACAGGCATCCATTCAAAAAATCAGCCGTGACACAATCGAGGGTCTTACCTTCATTGAAGTAGATACCCGGGTAGAGGGCGTCCCCAGTCACCGCCTGGCTATCAAGACTCCCGAGGTCAATTTCCACCGCCAGGTCACTATTCAGGCGAGCGCAGACAGGGAATCGTGGGCAACCGTCCTATCGACGTCCGATATATACGCCTATGACACGGCGAAGTTTGTCGGCAGCCATCTGGATATAATCTATCCGGAGACTACCCGCCGCTATCTCCGCATTACCATCCGTGATGAAGACAGTCCGCCCATCACTATCAAAGGTGTAAATTTGTGGAGTCTGCACCGCAGGCTGGTCTTCCTGGCAGACCCGCAGCAGTCCTACCATTTGTATTACGGGAACGCAGACGCCCCCCAACCGTCCTATGACATAGAGCACGTCTTCCCCTACCTGGACACCGAAGAGTTACCCGGAGCCAGCCTCAGTCCTCAGGCAACGAACCTGCACTTTGTCGAGAAAAGCGAGCCTGTTACCGAACGTTTTCCCTGGCTCTTTCCGGTGGTAATCGCTGTAGCCGTGGCAGTGGTAGCGCTTATACTGCTCGGCATCGTCCGCCAGGCATGGCAATCCCTGCTTCCACCATCCGAATAGAAGACCTCCCGTTCCATCACCGGATTCTCGCTTGCCAGCCATACGCTTACAGTCTGGAAATCACGGCGTCCGCCATCTCGGATGTCCCCACAGCAGCGGGGTCGTTGCGGTCAGGTTTTAAGTCATAAGTGACCGATTTGCCATCGGCTAAAACGGCGGCGACGGCGGCCTCCAGCCTGTCGGCAGAAGCTCTTTCGCCAAGGTGTCTCAGCATCAAAACACCGGACAGAACCGCTGCCAGCGGGTCCACTTTATTCATACCGGTGTATCCGGGAGCGCTGCCGTGAGTAGGCTCGAAAACGGCAACTCCGTCCCCGATATTGGCTCCCGGGGCTACCCCCAGGCCGCCGACCAGCCCGGCGCACAGGTCGGAGACGATATCCCCGTAGAGGTTGGGCAGCACCAGGACATCGAACTGCTGAGGCTGCCGGACAAGCT
>CAZOUZ010000117.1:0-5866 GCA_964583115.1 uncultured Dehalococcoidales bacterium | reverse complement strand
GTCATAAATTCACGGTTGTAGTCCAGGGCTTCACGGGGATGTGCCAGGGTAATGTCCATAGTGCCCCTGGTGGCAACTGCCTTGAGGTTCTTGGAGCCGAGTACGGCTCCCATTCCAGTCCTGCCGCCGGAGTTCTTGGGACCGGTCATTACGTTGGCGAACCGTACCAGCTTTTCCCCAGCGGGACCTATGGTCAGTACTTTTATATCTCTATCGCCCAGCTCGTCCCGGATAGCCAGTTGTGTATCCAGGACATACTGTCCCCAGATATCCTTGGCGTCTCTTATCTCAATTTCACCATTATGTACCCACAGGTATACCGGGTTTGGCGCTTTGCCGGTTATTACCAGGTGGTCAAAGCCGGCCCACCTCAGTTCCGGAGCAAAGAAGCCTCCGCCGTTGGCACTGCCGTAGAAGTTGGTAAGCGGTGACTTGGCGCAAATGTGGACCCGGCAGGCGGCGGACGCCGGTGTGCCCACTAAAAGACCGGCGCTGACTATGGCTACGTTATCCGGGCTGAGAGCATCGACTCCCGGTTTGATATTGTTATATAGCAGATAGGCATCCAGACCCCGGCTGCCGATATATTTTTTGCGGAATTCAACGGGTATCGGTTTGGTTTCGATTTTGCCGGAGGTCAGGTCAATATACGCAATCTTCCTGTTTAGGGCCATCGTTCTATTTCTCCTTTTTCCTTTTTTGCATAATTTCCTCGGTTAGCCTGCGGTTGGTCTCCCAGACGGGGCCGCGAATTCTCGGGAAATTAGGACCCATATTCCAGGACAACCTCCACTCGAAACCGCATTTCGGACAAGCTGCTTGCGTGGCTCCCGACGGAAATGAAATTCTCTCGAAGCATTGCAGGCATCTTACGGAGCCCATGCTTCTGGTTTTCATAAGGCTGTGCATCGTGGTCTCTTTTTCTGTGCTCAAGGTAGTTCTCCTTTCAACGTTACTCATTACAGGCTGAACACCACACTTAATGATATCAAACCTGTAGGATTAGAGTCAAATAGACGTGCCCGTTTGTGTTATCCTAAAGGTTGATATTAGAGTATTTACGCCAGGGTCTGGACTTGAATGTCCTGTGGTCTTTGTCTTTTTCTTCCAGAATGTCCAGCGCCCGGTTTATTACCTTCCGGGTATCGCTCGGCATTATTACGTCATCGATGTAACCCCGTTCGGCTCCGCAGTACGGGTTTTCATAGATATCGGCATACTCTTTTATTCTCTTTGCTCTTGTTTCATCGGGATTTTCCGATTCCCTTATCTCCCGGGCGAAGATGACGCTGGCGGCGCTCTCGGCGCCGACGATGGTTACCCTTGCCGTAGGCCAGGCGAATACGAGGTCGGCACCGATGCCCTTGTCAAGCATGCCGTAGTGAGCGCCGGCGTAGGACTTCCTCAGCATTATCGATATCAGCGGTATTGAGGCGTCAGCCCAGGCGAAGAGCAGTTTGGCGCCGTGGCGCAAGATGCCTTTCCAGTCTTGCTCGGAACCTATCATATATCCGGGGCAGTCTCCGAGGGTTACCATCGGGATATTAAAGAGGTCACAGAACCTGATAAACCTCGCCCCCTTGTCGGCGGCGTTAATGTCAATCGTTCCCGCCATTTGCATCGGCTGGTTTGCCCATAGACCGACCACTCGACCGTTGAACCGGGCGAAGCCGGTAATCACCATCCTGGCATGGTGTTTTAATGTCTCGTAGAAATAGCCGTCGTCCGTAATGGCTCTAATTACTTTGAACATATCGTAAGGCCGGGTCGGACTGTCAGGAATGACGGAATTAAGCTCCGGAATTTCCCGGTAGGGGTCGTCCTTTGTCTCGATGCGGGGTGGAGTCTCCATGTTGTTGGAGGGTAACAGGGATAAGAGTTCCTTTGTTTTATCGAGGGCATCCTTATCGTCATCAGCGACAATATGCGTCTGGCCTGATTTTTCAGCGTGGGCTTTCCATCCCGAGAGTTCCTCAAGTGAAATCTTTTCTCCGAGCTGTGTTTCGACAAAGGCGGGACCGGCAATGCCCATATAGCCGGTGCCTTTGCACTGAATAAGGAAGTCCTGCATTATCGGGTGGTATGCCTGTCCGCCCAGGCAGGGACCCATCAGCAGGGCTATCTGCGGGACTATGCCGGACGCCTGTATCTGGGCGCGGAACAACTGACCGTACATTTCCAGGGTATCCATTCCTTCCTGGAGCCGGGCGCCGCCGGAGTCATTCATGCCGACCAGTGGCCAGCCCATTTCCTTGGCGAAGTTGATGGCGCGGATTTCTTTCAAGCCGTGATACTCGCCGAAGGTCCCGGCGAGAGCCATATAGTCTTCGGCAAAGGCAACAACGGGTCTGCCGTTTACCAGACCGTAACCGCTCACCACTCCCTCTGCCGGTACTTCCCTCTTGTCCATGCCGAAGTGTATGGTGCGGTGCTTGACGAAAAGGCCTATCTCGGTAAAGGTGCCGGGGTCGAAGAAATAGTCTATCCTCTCCCTGGCCGTCCACTGTCCTCCCTTGTGGCGCTTCTCGATAGCCTCGGCGCCACCCGCTTCCGTTACTTTCGCTCTCCTGCGTTTATATTCCTCAATCAGTTCTTCGGTTGTTGCCATTTTCCATACCCCCTCATTTAGACAGTGTTTTATTCTTTTCTTTTTACTGATGATGTGTACGGGTCTTTATAAGCCCATCTCCCGGGCTACTATCTCCCGGTGATAATCGGAACCGCCGAGAGTGAGAGTAGCTGCTTTGGCACGCTTCGTGTAGTACTGCAGGTCGTGGTCTATGGTGACGCCGATGGCACCGTGAATCTGGTGGGACAGGGCGATGAACCGCTCGAAAGCTTCATTTATCCAGGCTTTGGCTATCGCCACTTCCTTATGGCAGGGTTTGCCTTCACTTAGCATCCAGGCTGCCTGGTAGGTGCTGAACCTCGAGCCGTCAACATCGATAGCCATATTGGCGCAGTAGTGCTGTATCACCTGGAAACTGCCTATCGGGCGGTCATACTGTTTTCTTTCCTTGGCGTACTCAACGGTCATATCCAGCACCAGCTCCATAGCTCCGACTATTGTACAGCATTTTGCCGCCGTTGCTTTTTCAATAATATTCTTTACCAGTTCCCATCCCTGGTTCGGTTCACCCAGAATATTCTCTTTCGGCACTTTTACCTTGTCGAAAACGACCTCGCATAGCTTATCGCTGGCAATTGTTTTCAGCACCGTATGGCTTATACCGGTGCTCTTGGCGTCCACGATGAATAGCGTAATGCCGTCTTCGGCTTTCTCATCGGTCCTGGCTGCAACCAGCATATAATCGGCGATATTGGCATCCGGGACGAAGAGTTTCTTCCCGCTGATTGTGTAGCCGTCGCCGTCGGCGGTTGCCTTGACCCGCATGGAGGCGGCATCATAGCCGGCGTTGTCTTCGGTTAAAGCCAGGGTGAAGATTGCCTCACCGTTGGCTATCCTGGGCAGGTATTCCTGTTTTTGCTCATCACTGCCCGCTTCGAGTATGGGCAGACCGCCGAGGACTACCGTCGAGAAAAAGGGACCGGGCAGGCAGGCGCGACCTGTTTCTTCGAGCAGCACCGACAGGTCAAGGAAGCTCATCTCGCTGCCGCCGTATTCTTCCGGAAAGACGAGTCCCATCCAGCCCAGGTCCGCCATTTCCGCCCATATTTCCGGCGAGTAGCCCTTCTCATCTTCTTCCATTGCCTTGACAAGTGTTTTCGGGCACTTGTCGGTCAGGAAGTCGCGAGCCATTGTTTTCAGCATTTCTTGTTCTTCAGAAAGAGTGAAATCCATTATTCGTCTCCTTTAATCCTTTAACCGGAAGTTACCTAGCTGGCCGGTAAGCCCAGTCCTCTGGCAGCGATAACATTTTTCAACACTTCCGAGGAGCCGGCCTGCAGGCTGTAGCCTTTTGAACCCAGGTACGAGTGAGGCGCCATACCGAGAATTGGGGCATACCTGGACTCGGCAACAAGCTGCCCGTAGAGTCCCAGGATATCCATGGCGACGCTGGCGAGGTGCTGTTCGAAGGCAGTGCTGTATGCCTTTGCCTTCGATGCCTCTATGTTGGGAGCGCGTCCTTCCTCCATAACCATGACTACCTGGTAGGTAAGCAGGCGCCCGATATCAAATTCGACTTGAAGCTGCGCCAGCTTCTGGCGTATCAACGTGTCTTTTGAAAGGTAGTCTCCGTTCCATTTCGTTTCCTTAACGAACTTGACGATAGCGTCGAAGAGAGGGTAATTACCCATCAGGCGCTCAAGTCCGGCTCTTTCGTAATCAAGCTGGTTAACTACCTGGTAGAAGCCGCGGTTCTTCTCTCCAATCATGCAGCTTTTGGAAATTCTCAGTCCGTCGAAGAAGACCTCGGCCCAGGCAGTGCTGCCGGTAATATCTATCGTCGGGATAATGTTGACGCCGGGCTGGTCTGTCGGGAAAATAAATTCGCTGATGCCCCGGTGCTTCGGGGCTTCGGGGTCCGTCCTTGCCACGACGTAGATGTAGTTCATAAACATTCCGCAGCTCGTCCACATCTTCTGTCCGTCGATTACGTATTCATCTCCGTCCTCGGTGGCTCTTGTCCGCAGCGAAGCCAGGTCGGAGCCGGCTTCCGGTTCACTCAGCCCCAGGCCGACATATGCTTCCCCGGCTATAATCTTGGGAAGAAGGTCTTTTTTCTGCTCATCGTTACCGTAGCGGAGAATGCCGCTGCCTATCTGGCGGTCGGCGAACCAGTGGCAGGCTGCCGGGGCTCCGTAGCGCAGCAGCTCTTCGGTAAGAATGAGCCGGTCTGTATGAGACCGTCCCTGTCCGCCGTATTCTTCAGGCCAAGTCAGACCGAGCCAGCCTTTCTCGGATAGTTTCTTGGTAAACTCGGGTGAGTAGCCCTGTATCCAGGCGTCGCAGCTCGGCTGCCAGGCCCCGTCTTTGATTTCCTGCTCCAGGAAATCTCTGACCTCTTGCCTGAATTTTTCCTGCTCCTCGGTGAACTCAAAATCCATTCTGCTATCTCCTTTTCTCCGGCATATCTTTACGGGACTTTTGAATCTATAGAGTAATTAAGCTTACACGGCTTTTGTTTATCATGCAGATTACTGCTCCGCGGGTTGTAATTAATAGAGTGGATGTTGCGGTGACGGGGTTTCCGGTTTTGCCCGAAAAAAACGCCCGATATTGTAACTACTAACTATACCCTTAATATCTTACACGATTTTGCGTCAAACTTAAAGCCTCTCAGGCTATTAATTATTGTATGAAACTCTCCTTCCTCTCCCGTTATTAGGGGGAGAGGAAGATAAGGGTGTGCAACCGGGGACATAGGTAACACTTACCACAAGCTGAGCGCAGTCCAGCTTATAGCCGGCCTTGCCGGACCTGATAAAAGCTTCTGTTATTGAAGCTTTCGATGAGTATTTCGAGGAAGCGGGCAAAGGAATTTCTCGATAAATGGAGTTAGCCCCCGGTCTTGTCTGAGAAAAGAAAAAGCCTGTCTGCTTTGAGACAGGCTTTTTCTGTGAAAAACTAAAGTGTATCCGGGTAAGAGGTTATTCTTTACTCCAGTCGGATACCATGCCTATTGAATCCATATCCTTGTATATGCCGCAATAGATGACGCACTCGCCCTTTTCAGTATCGACTTCGAGTCCGCCCGTGTAGGTGGTCATATAATTCAATTTACTGATAATCTGTTCGGAAATCATATTGGCTATAGGGCACACATAGGGTTCAATACCGTCACTCTGGAGTTTGACTTCCTTGGGCAGGTGGACGCAGCCTTTCATATTCAGTTTGAGCAGGATACCCCGCCCCGCCACCTTTCCTGTCATTTCTTCGACGAGGCCGTTTTTCTTGATTTCC
>CAZOUZ010000116.1:0-5901 GCA_964583115.1 uncultured Dehalococcoidales bacterium | reverse complement strand
ATTCAATCTCTTGTATTAGTGACTGTTTTAATTGATTAAGTAACTCAGAAATTTTGTCGATTTTCCGAAGTAAAAGTTTTGACTCACTTTTTTTTCTAGACTGTCTCATTTATGTTAAAAATCTCCTTAAAATCCTAGTTTATTAAAAGGGTATTTTCTCTATCTTGTCCCAAAGTTCCGCGAAGCGTGCTTCTAAATCGGGGGGGATAAGTCTTCCTGCTAGGGCTCTTTTAATACCTACTCGTTCTGGGATAAAGGTATCGTTTAATACTCTAACAGGTATTCCTTCTCTTAATTCAGCTCCTGCGACTATATTTGCCTCGTTCATAAATCCTTGACTCTCCTTGGTTAATCTGTCTCTAAATAGCTTTGCGCGGTTCATGAATACAATAAACTTTGGGATATGTTCTAGACGCGCTTTTAGTCCGCTTAGCATTATTCTAAGGCCGCGTGAGGCGTAAATATCGGGAGTGATTGGTATTAGAACAAGGCTAGCACACTGTATTACAGAGAATGACAAACTGTTGAAAGCTGGGGGGCAGTCCACTAGGCAGTAATCAAATTTTGGTATATCTGGTATTTTTTCACATGTTGCAAGAAAGGAGCGGACGAAATCTCGAAGCTTGGAAACAGGCGGTGCTTCTAGTTCATACCAGTATAGCTCTTCCGTACTAGGCACAACATAGAAATTCGCTCTGTGTTGATAAAACAACGACTTGTCAATAGAAAAATCCGGGCGGTCTTCTTTAGCATATTCTTTCATAAGGTCGACAAGTATTGCTCCTTTTCTACGTGCTTCAGTTTCCCAACTATTAAACCTGACATCTGGCATACCAGAGTCGCCCACATATACTGATGTAGTCAAGCTCATTTGTGGGTCAGTATCCATTACAAGGATACTTTTGCCTCTCCGGTCAGCCAAGTATTTAGCTAATAGCCAAGTAACTGTAGTCTTCCCGACACCACCTTTGAAATTTAGTGTGGCAATGACTTTCATTTGAACCTCCCTCACAACTTCAAGGATTTTCCTGGCTCGGAATCTACTTCATTATATCACATAAGAAATTATGTCAAGCTAACTCTCTCACCACTTCCTCCAGCACTTTTTGCCAGTCTTCTTTGAGACGTCTGGGGTTGAGGCGGATTTCGAAGGCGCCGGTTTTTAAGCCGTCGCGGGAGAGGCGGTCAAGTTTCTCTCTCTCGAATCTCATACCCTCAAACGGGCTTATTACTATTTCGCCGTGCCGGGAGAAGATTGACTGTATGGCGGCTTTTGTCGCCAGGATTTTTATTTTGATGGCGTAGAGGAGGTTGTCTATTTCGGGGGGCGGAGCGCCGAAGCGGTCTCTGAACTCGCGGGCCAGCGGCTCGATATCCTCGACCTTCTCCAGTTTGGAAAACTTCTGGTAGAGTCCCAGCCGGGTGAGCAGGTCTACCACGTAGTCTTCGGGTATGTATGCCTGGAAGGGCAGGTCTACCGTTGCCGCCGGCAGGCGCGGAGTCCTTTCCTCCGTAATGCCCGCCTGCTTTTTCTTCAGTTCCTCCACCGCCTGTGCCAGAAGCTGGCAGTAGAGGTTGAAGCCGACGGCGCTGATATGGCCGCTCTGCCTCATTCCCAGCAGGGTGCCGGCTCCCCTGATTTCGAGGTCTTTCATGGCGATGTTGAAACCGGCGCCCAGCTCGTTAGCTTCGACGATAGTCCTCAGCCGTCTCTCGGCGAGCGGGGTCAGCCGTTTCCCCCGGTCGTAGAGGAAGTAGGCATAGGCAAGGTTGGCACCGCGTCCGACGCGACCCCGCAGCTGGTAGAGCTGGGTGAGCCCGAATTTGTCCGCCTGGTTGACAATCAGGGTGTTGACATTGGGCATATCAAGTCCCGATTGAATGATGCTCGAACAGACCAGGATATCGCTCTTGCCCTGAATAAAGTCCGCCATCACTTTTTCAAGCTCTCCCTCCGGCATCTGGCCGTGACCGATAGCGATACGGGCTTCCGGCACCAGGTCCTGAAGTTTGGTGGCGGTATAGACGATGCTCTGCACCCGGTTGTGGACGAAAAAGACCTGCCCGTTCCGCTCCATCTCCCTGAGCACGGCTTCCCTGACCAGGTGGTCGTTGTACTCGGCGACGTACGTCTTGATAGGCAGGCGTTCCTCGGGGGGCGTCTCCATAACGCTCATATCCCTTACTCCCACCAGGGACATATGCAGGGTGCGGGGGATGGGGGTTGCGCTCAGGGTGAGAACGTCCACCTCGCGCCTGAGCTGCTTCAGGTGTTCCTTGTGGGCGACGCCGAAGCGCTGCTCTTCGTCGATAATCAAAAGTCCCAGCTCTTTGAAGGCGATATCTTTTTGCAGCAGGCGGTGGGTGCCGATGCAGATATCCACGCTGCCGTTTGCTATTTCCTCGACAATCGCCTGCTGCTCTTTCGGCGACCGGAAGCGGCTGAGCACCTCGATTTTCACCGGGAAGGCGGCAAGTCTCTGGCTGAAGGTGGAGAAGTGCTGCTCGGCCAGCACCGTGGTCGGAACCAGTACCGCCACCTGCTTGCCGTCCATCACCGCCTTGAAAGCGGCGCGGACGGCCACCTCGGTCTTGCCGTAGCCGACGTCCCCGCAGACCAGCCTGTCCATCGGCTTCTGCTTTTCCATATCCTCTTTTACCTGCCCCTGCACCGCCATCTGGTCGGGCGTCTCGACGTAGGGGAAGGAAGCCTCGACTTCCTGCTGCCAGATGGTATCCGGAGAGTAGCTGAAGCCGGGCACAACCTCCCGGGAGGCGTAAAGCGCAATAAGCTCCCCGGCGATATCGGCTACCGATTCCTTGACCCGCTGCTTGGTGCGCGACCATTCCTGGGTGCCGAGGCGGCTCAGTACCGGAGGACGTTCACCGGAACCCACGTAGCGGCTGACGCGGTCAATCTGGTCGGTGGGAACGTATAGCTTGTCGCCGACGGCGTACTCGAGAACGAGGTATTCCTTCTCTCCCTCGCCGCTGTTGACACTCATCGTCTTTACCCCGGTGAACCTGGCGATGCCGTGCTCGACGTGCACAACGTAATCGTCCGGGGTTATCTCGGCGAAGAGCTTGTGGCGGGGCACCGGACGTTTCTTCAACAGGCGGCGCTGCTTGGTAAAGCCGAAGATTTCGGTATCGGTGAGCAGGTGGGTATCGCCGTTCATCGTCCAGCCCTCAGCCAGCAGGCCCTGCACCAGGGTAAGCGAGCCGGCGGCGGGCGGCTCTTTTATTTCGTTGAGGGGGACTGCGATTATATCTTCCTCTTCGAGGAGCTCAGACAGCCGGCCGGACTGGTGGCTGACCAGTATGAACCGGTGGTTCCTGCCCAAAAACTCTTTTGCTTTTTTGATAAGGGAGGGTACCTGTCCGGCGTAGCTGGGGGAGGAAGTGAAATTCAGCCCGAGTCCCTTTTCTTCTCCGGTAATACCCAGCGAGGTCAGCTCCAGCCTGCGCCTGCTTTCCATCCTGGTGTTTAACTCTTCTCCGGTAAAATACGGCCTGGGGAAATCAGGGGGTAATTCTCCCCTCTCCAGCTTCGCAGCGTGCAATTCCCCGGCTTTAACCTCGATGTCTTCTACAGCCGCTCTTATACCCTGCGGCTCGTCGAGGATAAGCAGGCTGTTTTCAGGCAGGTAGTCGAGGAGACTTTCCTGACGGGACAGAGGAGTCGGCAACTCCGCGGCGGGGCCGATGGTAATCGAGGATACCGCCCTCAGCGAGCGCTGGCTTGCCGGGTCGAAGAGACGGATGCTTTCGATGGTATTGCCGAAGAACTCCAGCCTGGCCGGCAGGTCGCTGGTGGGCGGATAGATATCTATGATGCCTCCCCGGTGGCTCATCGTACCCGGTATTTCCACCGTGTCCTCAAGGTCGTAGCCTATCTCCTGCCACCGGCCTAGTAGCTGAAAAGGCTCGGCTTCCGTCCCCACGTCTATGCTGCGTTCGGCGGCGGAGAAATCGCTGCGGGGGGTTACTTTCTGCATCAGCGCCGGAGCGGAGGTAACGATTAAAGGCGGGCTGGCATTTACACTTCCGGTGTTTGTCAGGGCTGATAATGCCTGGAGTCTTTCAAGCTCCGTGGAGTCGTCGGAGGCGATATGCTCATAGGGCAATGCCTCAGGTTCGGGAAAGATTTTTACCTCCGCAGCCGGACGCCAGGTCGATAGCTGCTCGTAGAGCTTTTTGCTATTTTCCGGCTGGGTGGTAACCGTCAAAACGGGTATGGATAAGCGTTTCTGCAGCGCGGCGATGAGGTAAGGCTTGGCGGCGTCGAGGACCGCTGCCCTGGCGCTGCCGCTCTTCTTCTCAAGCTCGTCCACAAGACGGAGGTAAGCGGGCATATCGGTAATGAGGTTCAGTAAGCCTGTTAAGTCCAAATTTTCCTCTTTTCTACAAACACCTCTAGGGCTAGTCAGCCTCGACTAGCCCTTCAGAGAAATTCTAACACACTTATAAAAGCTTAACAAACTCAAGCGCGTTTTGCAGTAAACAGGGCCACCGCTAAAGCTACAACCAGGATTGCCGGGGTGTACAGCAGGCCCGTCTGCACTCCCGTTATCTCCCCCAGCCAGCCGATTACGGGCGCCCCGACAGCTACTCCGGCGGTGAGCAGGGCGTGAAATAAGCCGGTTGCCATGCCGCGCTCTTCGGGTATGGTATTATCGGCAACCAGGGCGGAAATCGAAGGGAAGAGCAGTCCGTAGGCTATTCCGTAGAGCGCCATTACCGCTATCAGCAGCGGCAGTGTTTTCACCGAGGGCAGGATAACCAGCGATGCTATGCCCAGGCACAGTCCGGCGATAGCCGGGGTCAGCCGTCCTGCCCTGTCGGAGAGGGTTCCGCTCGGGAACTGGGAGATTATGAATGCGATGGCGAAGGTAGCCAGCAGCATCCCGACGTGAAAGGCTTCCATCTCAAGGCTTTTCAGGTATA
Source organism: uncultured Dehalococcoidales bacterium (assembly GCA_964583115.1). GTDB lineage: Bacteria > Chloroflexota > Dehalococcoidia > Dehalococcoidales > UBA2162 > CAYVOV01. Next base: position 954 of record CAZOUZ010000116.1, on the reverse strand, counting down.
TCGGCAGCAGCGTAACCACACCACCGAAGGTAAAATACTGGGCGAAGACGGAGCAGTAAGAGACGGTCAGCCCCTTTCTGCCGAGTAAATCTTTTACCTGCCTCAGGGTTACGGTAAGGGGCGTTTTGGCTGCGGTATTTCTTCTCTTATTATTGCCCGGCAGCAGCAAGCTCAGTACCGCACCGGCGCCCAGCAGTCCGGCTCCGAGCAGGAAAACGGCTTTATAGCCCAGACGGGAGGCGATGACCCCGCCGCCCCCATAGCCCGCCAGGGTGGCGGCAGCTATGGACATTCCGTAAAAGCCCATCGCTCTGCCTTTTTTGTCACTCGTCGAATAGTCGGCGGTGATTGACATCGTGGAAGGACCGACCAGCCCGCCGCTTATTCCGTGAAAGACCCGTACCAGAGCCAGCCACGCCCAGGAGGGGCAAAGTGAATAGAAAAACATACCCAAAGCGTCCCCGAAAAGTCCGGCAACCAGGGGCATTTTATAGCCGACCCTGTCAATCAGCCGCCCGAACAAGATATTCGCCGGGGTATTGGTAATTGAATAAAGACCGACGATGAGCCCGGTAATGCCGACTCCAGCGCCGAGTTCTGAGACATAGAGCGCCATAATCGGTATCAGCAGGTGAGTATCGAGAAAGCCGAGGAAGGTTACGATGGAGGTGATGGGTAAAACTATTTTACTATTTTTTTGGTTCGGTCGGTCCATCTGTTGCTTTGCCTGAGTTGCAATCCGGGGGTAGAGATTGGGAAGATGTTTTTGTACTCAAGTTAGTATAACATATTTTGTTCTTAATTATTTTTTAACATAGTAAATTATTGAAACCCTATCCCCCTTATATTTATCTATTCCCGCCCTCCGCCCTTAATGAAATTTAAGAGGAAATCTGCCCCTCTTAAACACCCCTCTGTTGTCTCGACTGGTGGCACTTGCTATAATTAAGGCGA
>CAZOUZ010000115.1:0-6150 GCA_964583115.1 uncultured Dehalococcoidales bacterium | reverse complement strand
ATGAAAGGCTATTTAAATAAATACATGCGAAGGCATAGAAAGGAACAAAAGAAAGAACCGTATCAAGGGACTTTCCTCAATGCTGTAAATAAAGTTCTTGAACACCTAGGGTCGAGACCTTTCCACATTAAGCGAGGAATTAACATCGCTGTATTTGATTCTGTAATGATTGCATTTGCTCAATCAAAAAAGGTTCCTGATGATATTAAAGACAGGCTCCAGAAATTGCTAGAAAACCCAAGCTTTGACGAAGCAATAAGTGTTCACACGACAGATGTAGATAAAGTAACCACACGAATTAAACTAGCTAAAGAGATTTTATTTAAATAATGCCAAATAATCCTTATGTACTGAAAAGATGTGCAGAAATCGAAGGGCTTCTGCAATATGCTGATTCGTGGTCTAAGAAGGATGAAAAACTTGGTGCACATTTAGCAGCTTATATTTGTGTTCTATTTTTAGGTGTATTAGAAGATTGTATCGAGAAACTTATTAAAGACCGTGCTAATAAAAGTGGGGATCTTGAAGTATATAACTTTATAAAAACTATTACACACACACGTTTCAAAAATCCTGACCGTAGTGCTATATGTGAAATACTTGGTCTTTTTAGCAACGAGTATAAAGTAAAGTTTTCGCAAACGATTAAGGCTAATGGTTCTGAGGACGAGGCATTAAACGATATTGTTAGGAATAAAAATTCTCTTGCACACGAGGGTACAGGCAAGCTTAATCTATCAGTAAAAGACATGAGTGATTACTATAAGCGTGTAAAACCTGTAATAGAAGCCATAGAAGAAGTTCTCACTTAGAAGTGCATTTTTTCTTCAATAAGTTAAGAGGGGGAATACAAGGGGGAGGGTTACATTAAATTATTTATAGAGATTGCTTCGTCACTAGCGTTCCTCACAATGACAGTTTAATGTTTGAGATTGCCACGCCCCGATTTCATCGGGACTCGCAATGACAAAAGAGGCGCTCTTGCAATGACGGGATAAAGGCGGATAGTTGAGAACCATCAGTAGAGGAAAATACGGTGGAAATTGAGTGTCTGGTCTGCGGAAATAATATAAAGGTATCGGAATATATCGATACCGATGATTATGATGGTCAGGTTGCCTGCGAGGAATGCGGCTCGCTGCTGCATATTAAGCTGAAAGACTCGAAAATCAATGAATACGATGTTGTAGAGAAGAAGTTCCGCAGTCCGAAGGCCGACGACCTCCTCCAGATGTGGAAGGAAATAGAGCGGCAGTTCGGACGGGAATGATACTCTTATAAGCACAAGAGGTAGCAAAATCATCAGACTCTGCTATAATGAATCAAATAAGTGGTGGCCAGTAACCCGGCCAGCGGGGAGGTGACAAATGGTAAAAAAGATTCTGAAAATACTCGAAGAAGATGCCCGCACTACTGTAAAACAAATATCGGCTATGACCGGGACCTCCAGCAGCGAGGTAACAAAGAAGATTAAGCAAGCCGAAAAAGACCGGGTGCTCCTTAAATATAAAGCGATTATAAACTGGGACAAGGTAGAAAACGAGCACGTCTGGGCGCTTATCGAGGTCAAGCTTACCCCTGAGAAAGACGTCGGTTTCGACTCCATAGCCGAGCAGATTTACCGCTTTCCCCAGACCCGCACTGTGTACCTTATCTCGGGGACCTACGACCTCTTCGTTCTGGTGACCGGCAAATCAAACCATGAGATAGCCGATTTCGTATCCCAGAAGCTTTCTCATATTGAAGGAGTGCATGGCACGGTTACCCAGTTCGTCCTCAAGCGGTATAAAGAAGACGGCGAGATTATAGAGGAGCAAGAAGAGGTCAAGAGGCAGCCGGTTATACTCTAAGGGATATTCACGCTAATTGGTCAGGAGACTGCTATGACAGCCAATCCAGGTGGACGGAGCAGAAAATATACAATATCGGAGCGGGCTTCCCGGCTATCCCCTTCCGGGATAAGGAAGTTCTTCGACCTGCTGAATTCAATTGAAGGGGTCATTTCGCTAGGAGTCGGCGAGCCTGATTACGCTACTCCCTGGCCTATCATCAAAGCGGCAATCGAGTCCCTTGAAAAAGGTCATACGATGTATACCTCGAACATGGGTATGCCCGAGTTGCGCCTGGAGCTGTCCCGGTACCTGTATAATCACCACGACCTGGAATACGACCCCGATAGCGAGCTGCTGATTACCGTCGGCGTCAGTGAGGCGCTGGACCTGGCAATGAGAGCCATCCTGAATCCCGATGATGAAGTTATCATGCCTGACCCCCATTACGTCGCCTACGATTCCTGCGTGATAATGGCCGGAGGAAAACCGGTAAAGGTACCTACCAGCGAGGAGAATAACTTCGAGCTGAATGCTGCCGATGTCGAGGCGCGGGTAAACGGCAGGACAAGGGCGATACTAATCGGCTATCCCGCTAACCCGACCGGAGCGGTAATGAGCAGGGAGAAATTACTGCGAATAGCTGAAATAGCCCGGCGCCATAACCTGATGTTAATCTCCGACGAGATTTACGCCAAGCTTATCTACGGTGTCGAACACACCTGTATGGCCACTCTCCCCGGAATGAAAGAGAACACGATTCTTCTCGGCGGTTTTTCCAAGGCTTACGCTATGACCGGGTGGAGAATCGGTTACGCGGCGGCTCCGGCAGAGATTATTGCCGCAATGACAAAGATTCACCAGTATACAATGATGTGCGCTCCGACAATGGGACAGGTGGCGGCTATCGAGGCGCTGAAATCAGGCGAGGACAGCGCCGCCGAGATGGTTGACGACTACAACCGGCGCCGGCTGGTGATAGTAAAAGGGCTTTCAGCTATCGGGCTGTCCTGTTTCGAGCCTAAAGGCGCGTTTTATGCTTTTCCCTCGATAAAGTGCACCGGTATGAAATCGGAGCAGTTCGCCAAGAAATTGCTTACCGAGGAGAAGGTGGCGGTGGTACCCGGTAACGCCTTCGGAGAATGCGGCGAGGGCTATGTCCGCTGCTGTTACGCTACCTCATTATCCGATATCGAAGAAGCCCTTTCCAGAATGAAACGCTTCGTTAATAAATACCGTAAGGAGTGACGGGACAGCAGGAAGTGCTGGAGAACAAAGAAAAGAGGAAAAGATGACAAAACTGATTTGTGACCGGTGCGGGTTGGAAATCACCGGAAGGGAAGATGTAGAGCAAATTCTTGCCGGTGTCGAAGCCTGGCAATCTGCGGTTAGAGACAGGGGCGGTAAGCCGAGAGGGGTCTTTCCCTGCAAGAACTACGTCCGCTGCGGCGGCGAGTTGCGGGTGGCGAAAAAATAAGGATAATTTTATTATGAATCCAGAGCCAACCGGAGAGACTTACGCTAAAGCCGGTGTCGATATCGATGCCAAGGACAGGGCGGTAAAGCTCATCGGCAAACTGGCAAAGAGCACCCTGCGCCCGGAGGTCTTAAGCGACGTCGGTTTCTTCGGCGGGATGTTTGATTTTAAGGGCGATAAGGGAACGGTACTGGTATCCAGCATCGACCAGGTAGGCACCAAGACTAAGATTGCCAACGCTATGGACAAGCACGATACCGTCGGTATCGACATCGTCAGCCACTGTGTAAACGATATCTTTACCTGCGGCGCCGAGCCTTTATTCTTCCTCGACTATATCGGCATGGCAAAGATGGTGCCGGAAAAGGTCGAAGCCATTGTTAAGGGACTGGCTAAGGCCTGCCGGGAGGTCGGCTGTGCCCTGATTGGCGGCGAGACAGGCGAAATGGCAGGGCTTTATGCCAGGCCCGATGACTATGACCTGGTGGGTTTCATCATCGGTGCCGTCGATAAAGAGAAAAAAATCACCGGCAGCACAATCACCGCCGGCGATACCATGGTAGGGCTGCCGTCCAGCGGTCTTCATACCAACGGCTATTCTCTGGTGCGGAAAATTTTCGGTGAAACAAAAGATAAGATGGACGTCCGCTACCCGGAGCTGGGCAGGACACTGGGCGAAGAGCTACTCGAACCTCACCGCTGCTACTATAACCAGTTGAAGTCGCTGCTGCCGTTCATCAAGGGCCTTGCCCATATCACCGGCGGCGGCCTGATTGAAAACGTGCCCAGGATTCTACCGGATGGGCTGACGGCGCAGTTTTATCAGGAGAAATGGACCGTGCCTCCCATTTTCCAGCTTATTCAGCAGCGGGGAAATGTCGACCGTCAGGAAATGTACCGTGTCTTCAATATGGGCATCGGTATGGTAGTCGTTTGCTCACCAGATAATACCGGCAGGCTGGTTAAAACCCTGCCGGAGGCGAAAGTTGTCGGTGAAGTGGTGGAACAGGCTGGAGAAGAAAGGGTATCTATCAAATAAAGTGACACGGAGCTTGCTATGGCTAATGCAGTCCTGGTAGTGGATATGCTCAGGGGCTTTCTGGAAGAGGGATATCCCCTCTACATCGGAGAGAAGTGCCGCGGCATTATCCCGAATATCCGGCGTCTCCTGGAACGGGAATCCGCAGCGGGGTCGAAAATATTTTATATCTGCGATAACCATGCCCCGGACGACCTCGAATTCAAGATGTTTCCACCACATTGTATCGAAGGCACGGTTGAGACGGAGGTAATCCCCGAACTTGCCGGGTTTCCGGGTGAAATAATTCCGAAAAGGCGCTACAGCGGCTTCTATGATACCCCGCTCGAAGCTAAACTCGAGCAACTTAATCCTGACAAGCTGATTATCTGCGGCGTGGCGACCAATATCTGCGTCATGCATACCGCAGCCGACGCCCGAAATCGCGATTATGAAGTAGAAGTGCCTGTTGACTGTGTCGCCTCGTTTGAAGAAGAAGCCCACCGTTTTGCCCTGGAACACATAGAAAAAGTGCTCGGAGCCAGACTGACCACTGCCGGGGGATAAAAAAGATGGATACGCCGGAATTCGAACCCACCGAAGCCGTACTATCGGGAGAGACCGCTGACATTTACTTCGCCCACACGCTGGAGATATTGCGCAAGGAAGGGCTTAACCCGGTAGCTGCTATGGAGGTGTTTCCAAGTCGTGCCGGTATTCTTTGCGGCATTGAAGAGGTAAAGGCACTGCTTGATAAGGTGCTGCCCAAGGACGACTGCGAGGTGTGGGCACTGGCTGAAGGCGACGCTATGGACAGCAAAGAGGTGGTGCTGCGGATAAAGGCGCCCTACCAGAGCTACGGGCTTTACGAGACAGCCATCGACGGCATTCTGGCGCACTGCAGCGGCTGGACAACGGCTGCCAGGCAATGCGTGGAAGCCGCCGGAGGCATACCCTTAATCAGCTTTGGCGTCCGTCACGTTCATCCGCGGGTTGCTGCCCTTATGGACTACGCCGCAATGGTTGGGGGCTGCGCCGGTTGCTCGAGTACCGCCGGCGCCAGGCTGGCAGGAATCAGCCCTTCAGGGACTATGCCTCACGCTATGATACTGATAATCGGCGACACCGTTGAAGCTACTCTGGCTTTCGATAAGCATATGTCGTCCGACATATCCCGCATATCCCTTGTCGATACATTTATGGACGAGGACGAAGAAAGCCTGCGTGTTGCCAAAGCCCTCGGTGATAAATTGGGCAGCGTCCGTCTGGACACTCCCGGCGAACTGGGAGGGGTTACCACCGACTTAGTGAAAAAAGTGAGAGCCAGGCTAGACCGTGCCGGTTTCGAGCAGGTAAGGATTTTTGTCAGCGGCGGTGTTGACCCTGAGCGCATAACTCATTTCATCGAGACCGGCGCCCCGGTTGACGGTTTCGGAATCGGCAGCTATATCAGCGGTGCAAAACCGATTGACTTTACCGCCGACCTTCACGAGGTTGATGGCAAGCCGATTGCCAAACGGGGCAGGACTCCCGGCATTACTCCCAATCCCCGGCTTAAACGCATAATGTGATGAGGCAGTTTCTCTCTCTCCGCTTTATTTAATCCCATCCTCCCTTATGTTTATCTGTTCCCGCCCGCCGCCCTTAATGAATCGACCAAATGCAAAAAGAACCATCAAAATAGATGTTTGACAACGGATAAACGATACTATATACTGCAATTAGATGCAAATGATTTGCATTTGCATTAGTGGTCGGGAAAGGGAGAAGAGCAAGAAGGCAGGTGCTGGGATGGATGCGATTCAAGAACAAAACAGGGAACTTCT
>CAZOUZ010000114.1:0-6262 GCA_964583115.1 uncultured Dehalococcoidales bacterium | reverse complement strand
TGAACGAGCGCAAACTACTGATTCCCAGATCGACAGCCACAATTACATCGCCACCGCCGCCTCCGTCGCCTCCGTCTGGACCGCCGAAAGGGACATACTTTTCATGCCGGAAACTTATCGCCCCATCCCCTCCGTCACCAGCCTTCACCCTTATTTCTACCTTATCAAACAAACTTACTATCCTCTTATCCCATTACTACCCTAGTAGTAAGTATTGTACGTAATATTACTATTAATAGTAGCACGAATTCAGCAGGGTTAAAATTCGCAGGGGTTAAAGTCTGGAAGCCCGAAAGGTATGACTGGCTCCCGGAAACTTATTAAACGGTAAGGGGAGTTTTTAAAAAAGAGGGGGGCATCTGAGAAAAAAGTGACGTCTTACGCTAACTGCTCACTCGTGGTGAGATTTTCACTTCCTGCTGGATATCGAAAACCCTGCGTCTCAGGGAGGGACTGTTGATTATATCCCCGGCGATTTTTTGATAAGCGTGGCTTACGGTTGCCGGTGTCCTGCCTCCCAGCTCTTTGCCGACTTCTGCCAGCGAGCAGTCGGTCTCCTGCCTGATGAGGTACATTGCCACCTGCCGGGCGAGGGCGGTTGCCCCGTCCCGCTTCCGGCTTTTAAGGTCGGACGGTGTTAGCTGAAAATGGTCGACTACAGCCTCCATTATCAGGGCGGGAGTTACGGGAGCAGCTTGGGGTTCATTGCCGACTATGTCTTTGAGTGCCCTGGTAACCAGTTCGGGGGTGAGTACGGCCCTGGTTAGCCTGGCGTAGGCAATAACCCGGTTCAGGGAACCCTCCAGCGCCCTGATGCTTTGCTTTATCTGGAGGGCGATAGATTCGAGAACGTCGTCGGATACGGCCGCTCCCTGCTTTTCTGCTTTGGCGTGCAGGATAGCCAGACGGGTATCGAAATCCGGGGCTTTAATATCGGTAACCAGGCCCCATTCGAGGCGGGAGCGCAGCCGTCCCTGTAGCGAGGGTATGGACCCCGGAGAACAGTCGCTGGTGATAGCAATCTGGTGGCTGGCGTTGTGCAGTTCGTCGAAGGTGTGAAAGAAGTTTTCCTCCGTCTGTGTCTTGCCGCTGAAAAACTGGACGTCGTCAACCAGCAGCATATCGACACTCCGGTACCTGTTGCGGAATTCTTCCGTCTTTTTCTCCCGGAGAGCGCTCATTAGCTGGTTGGTGTACTCCTCGGCCCGGACATACATTACATTCATGTCGTTCTCCAGCGCCGAATGGCCGATTGCCTGAAGAAGGTGCGTCTTGCCCAGGCCCGCCTTCCCGTATATAAATAACGGATTGTAGCTGTTTCCCGGGTCCTGGGCTACCCCCAGGGCGGCGGCATGGGCAAGTTGATTGGAACTGCCGACGACAAAAGAGTCGAAGGTATATTTGGGATTGAACAGGGGAAGACTGGACTGCTGGGCGGCGGCGGGTTTTCCCCGGCTCTTGTAGCCCGGCGGCGGGTTATGGTTGTTGTTTACCTGAAATTGTACCTGGACTTCCTGGCTGACGATGCCGGTGAGAACTTTTTCGATTAACGAACGCTGGTTCTTGTCAAGGTATTCGGCAACGAAGGTATTCGGCACACCGATAACGAACCTGTCATTTTGGTAACTTAAGCCGGTTGTCTTTTCCAACCAGGTGCGGAAGTTTGGCTTGTTTACCTGGACTTGCAACTCGCCCAGGGCAGCTTCCCAGGCCTCTTTTGCTGGCCTTGATTCTGTCAAATTCTCCTCCCCGTCTTTCAATCTCAAAACTCAGTCCCGAACTTTCGAAGTACTAATCACCCTTGATAAGGGGTACCACACTACCTTCGCAGGGGTGGAGGACAGAACTGTTTACAGGAAACAGTTAAAATGATACCAGACCTTTATCATTGGATGGCAAGGGTTGTAATGGCAACTGATGGTCGGTTTTAACCGATGGCTTCTCTTGTAAGGTCTGTCAGACTTCCATTCTTTGCTAATTGTTCACTGATAGCCATAAAGTGTATTGTTGTTATTAAAAAATTTGGATGATACAATTATCGGCGGGAGGGGTCAGGTTTGCGAGTTGTTTTTATGGGTACTCCTGAGTTCAGCGTTCTTCCTCTGGAGCACCTTGTTCTAAATCAATACCAGGTGGCGGCTGTTTATACCCAGCCAGACCGGTTGGCGGGCAGGGGGCGTTCCCTTGTCTCTTCTCTGGTGAAGAAAGCGGCGGAGGGTTTGGGACTGCCGGTGGTACAGCCGGCTGGTTTCAAGAAGGAAGAAGCGGTGGCGGAGCTGGCAGGCTTTAAGCCCGATGTTATCGTGGTGGCTGCCTTCGGTAAAATCCTGCCGCAATCGGTGCTGGATATTCCCGCCTACGGGTGTATCAATATTCACCCTTCGCTGCTGCCCGGATATAGAGGGGCTGCACCGGTGGCGGCGGCGATTCTGGGCGGGGACGAGTTTACCGGCGTCAGTATTATGCTGCTGGATGCCGGTATGGATACCGGTCCCGTGCTGGCTCAGGCGCAGATACCTGTTTCGGCACTGGATACCACCGGCTCTCTTGGCGCCAAGCTGTCGCTGATATCGGCGCAGTTGCTGCTGGAAGTCCTGCCTTCCTGGGTCAGGGGCGAACGTACTCCCCGACCTCAGAATAATGCCGAGGCTACCTACTGCGGCACAATCACCAAGGAAGAAGGCGAGATTGACTGGCGTCTCCCGGCGGTAGATATCTGGCGGCGGGTGCGCGCCTTTCAGCCCTGGCCGGGATGTTATACCCGGTGGCAGGGAAAACAAATGAAAATAATCGAGGCGGTACCCCTGCCCGGGGAAAAGAACGCTGAAACAGGGCGGGTAGTCGCTTTGCAAAAAGGCGAGGCCGGATTCGGTGTCAACGCCGGTGAAGGGGTTCTTGGCGTATTGAAGGTGCAGCTTGAAGGGAAAAGGTCAATGTCCGCCGGAGAATTTTTAAGGGGACAGCAGAAGTTGGTCGGGACAATACTGCCTTCGGGCTAGAAAATATTGTAAAGGAGACTGATTTGTCCATACCGGAAGACCTGAGAAAATTCGATGCCCTGGTGGAGATAATCGCCAGGCTGCGGGCGCCCGATGGCTGTCCCTGGGACAGGGAGCAGACCCACTCCTCTCTGCGGGCGAACCTGCTGGAGGAGTGCTATGAGGCGCTGGCGGCGCTGGACGAGGGTGATGCCGGTAAGCTCTGTGAGGAGCTCGGAGACATAATGCTCCAGATTGCCCTTCATTCTCAGATTGCCGCCGAAGCCGGGGAATTCGAGATAGGGGACGTACTGGAAAGCATTAACGCCAAGCTGATTCACCGTCATCCCCACATCTTCGGCTCGGCGAAGGTAGAGAGCGCCGAGGAAGTGGCGCAGAACTGGGAGGCGTTGAAGCGGGAGGAGAGGGGAGAGGACTCCTCTTTGCTTGACAGCGTGCCCGAGCAGATGCCGGCCCTGGGCTACAGCCAGTCCATTCAGCGCCGGGTGGCGGGGGTCGGCTTCGACTGGGAAAACATAGACGGTGTTATCGATAAACTTGCCGAGGAAGTTGCCGAGTTCAAGGAGAGCACCGGAGACCAGAGAGCGGGAGAATTCGGCGATATTCTCTTTACCCTGGTAAACATAGCCCGCCGGATGGGAGTTGACTCCGAAGCGGCGCTGAGGGAAGCGAACAAAAAGTTCTTCCGCCGCTTCTCGCAGATGGAAGAAATCTGCCGGCAGCGCGGGGTAACCTTTGCCGACCTCTCCTTCGACGAGCAAAACGCCCTCTGGGAAGAGGCGAAGAAGCAGGTGGGGGAGTGAGGTTCTGGTTGCTCTTGTTATCCAGAGAGGCAACGGGTTCTGAACCGCAAACTCACTATCAGAAGGAGGCATAGCCATGGCGGACCAGATGGAGATTAGAAAATCGGTGTGTATGTGGTGCCATATCCATTGCCTGGTGGAGGCAAGAATACGGAATGGCCGGTTAGAGAATGTTGAAGAGAATAAAGATGCCCCGGGCGCCGATGAAGTAAAAGCTATAGTCAGGGCTTGTCCCAGGGCAAGGGCGGCTGCCGAGTGGCTGTACCATCCGGACAGGCTTAACTATCCTTTGAAGAGGACTGGGAATAGAGGAGACGGCAGGTGGGAGGTAATTCCCTGGGAACGGGCGCTGGATGAGATAGCCGAAAAGCTGAAGAGTATAAAAGATAAGTACGGGGCAGAAGCTATCACTACCAGTTCCGGCACGGGGAGAACCCACGATGAGTACAGGATGCGTTTTTTTAATTTGCTGGGGAGCCCTAATAATATAGGTCAGGGGCATATCTGCTATGGACCCGGCTCAACGGTATCCCGGGCTATATACGGCTGGCCCGATTTCTACCCGGCGGCAGGACGGACAACCAAGTGTGTTATGCTTCTCGGAACTAATCCTGAACGGGCGGCCAGAGGGCTGTGGCGGTCGATTCTCACCAGCGTTAGAGGCGGAGCCAGACTGATAGTGGTTGACCCGAGGAAAACCGCCGCTGCCGCGAGGGCGGATATGTGGCTGCAGCTCAGGCCCGGGACCGACTGTGCCCTGTATTTGGCAATGATTAATGTAATCATCGAAGAACAGCTTTACGATAAGGAGTTTGTCAGTAACTGGTGTTATGGATTTGATGAACTGGCAGAGCGGGCCAGGGGCTACCCTCTGGAAAAGGCGGCGGAAATTACCGGGGTCCCCGCCGATAAGATTGGAGAGGCTGCCCGTATGTATGCTACTACCAAACCGGCAATAGTTATTCATACCATGGGACTGGAACAGCTGGCTAACAGTATTGAGGCAATACATGCCAGGTATATCCTTACGGCGATAACCGGCAATATCGATATCAGGGGCGGTGAGGAAATGCGCTCCACCTATCCTCAGTTGAGGAAGGATGCCGAAATCGAGCTTCCTGATAAAATACCGCCGGAGCAGGAGAGAAAGCAGATTGGCTATGACCGCTTCGGACTGATGAGCCGTAAGGGATATACTTTAATCAATAAGACAGCCAAATGTCTGCTTGGTATCGGTCATGCCTCTTTCGCTCATGCGCCAATGGTCTACCGGGCGATGATTACCGGGGAACCATATCCCGTCAGGGCTATGCTGACTGTAGCCAGTAACCCTCTTGTAACCCAACCGAACACAAAGCTGGTTTATGAAGCATTGAGGAGTCTGGACCTTTATGTAGTCCATGATTACTGGATGACCCCCAGTGCTGATATCGCTGATTATGTTTTACCTTCCGCCTCCTGGCTGGAAAGGCCCGGTATATTCAACTACTGGGACAGTAACAGCTTTGTATATGCTAACGAAGCTGTTGTGCCGTCAGCGCTTGAAGGGCAGTATGACCGCCGCCCCGATTACGATTTGTGGCGTGGTTTGGGGATAAGACTGGGACAGGAAGAATACTGGCCGTGGGATACTTTTGAAGAGGCGTTATCTTATCGCCTCGAGCCTTTCGGGTATGGCCCTCTCTCCGAGTTCATAAAGAGAACGGGTGGTGTTGTCAGGCCGGCAAAGGAAGAAAGGAAGTACGAAAAGGAAGGATTCGGCACGCCGACCGGTAAAGTCGAGCTATCCTCAACTATTCTGGAACAGCTCGGTTATGACCCGTTGCCTCAATACCGTGAACCTCCGGAAAGCCCTGTAAGTTCCCCCGAACTCAACAAAGAGTATCCTTTGATACTTACTACCGGTGCCAGACACCAGCCCTTCTATCACTCGGAGCACCGTCAGATTTCCTCACTGCGTAAGCAGCACCCTGACCCGCTGGTGCAGGTACACCCGGAAACTGCTTCCCGGTTCGGGATAGAAGATGGTGACCGGGTATGGATAGAGACACCGAGAGGAAGAGTAAGACAGAAGTGTCAATATTACGAGGGGATAGACCCCGGGGTAATACAGGCACAGCACGGCTGGTGGTTTCCCGAATTGCCGGGAGAAGAGCCGTCGCTGCACGGGGTGTGGGAATCCAATATCAACGTGGTAACCGATGATAACCCCGACCATTGTAATCCCATCAGCGGTGGGTGGCCGTTAAGAGCGTTATTGTGCAGGATATATAAGGCTTGACCATCTGGAATAGTGTTTAAACATTAAAAATGAACACGGGAGTACTGATAGCGAGGAATCCGTAGCTTAACCAAAGTCCAGATTGTCTAATCAAGGCAACAAAAGCTGTCATAGTTCATATAACTATACTTAATAGAACAAGAAATCAACCGTGTATAATAACCCATCAACCATGTTAT
>CAZOUZ010000113.1:0-6335 GCA_964583115.1 uncultured Dehalococcoidales bacterium | reverse complement strand
TCCCGGGTGTCGGGTACGGTCTCGCCCAGGCGTCCGGCGTACTCGTTCGGCGTCTCATAGTGCCGGCGGGCCATATCTATGCGGGAGGCTTCCCACAGCAGGCACTCGTATATCTGCCGGACACTCAGCATGCCCCGGAAGCTATCGAAGTACCATTCGGGCGGTACGACGGCGGCGACCGCCGGTTTTCTTGTCGGGGCAAGCCGCCGCATCCTGTCCAGCAGCAGTTGCAGGTCGGATTTGAATAAACCCCAGCTCCAAAGCGATTCATGGGTCTCATCTATTTCATCCTTTTCCTTAAAGGACATATAGCGGAAGACAGCCTTGCTCAGCAGGAAGATTATCCCGGCGGCAACGAGGGCAAAGAAGAGCCATTTCAGCGCCAGGACAAGCTCGGGAGGCAGTCCTGTAGGGGCCGCCGCCTCGGGCCTGCCTATCATTTCTTCCAGCCCTCTTGCCTCGAAAGGCTCCGGGTCCTCGCCGCGGAAAAAACAGACAATACGCATACCCACCTGGTATAACCATTCAATCAGGTAGCCGAAGGGGATAAAGATATAAGATAATACCCGGAAGAAAGCGTCGGAAGCGGTGTTCAAAATCCGGGTCAGAAAATTAACGAATTCCGTAGATACCGTGCTGGCGATTACGGTGCCGACGGTTACCACCCCGCCGATTACCACCAGCAGAATGGAGAGCCAGCGGCGGTTCAATGCCGGGGACTTTCCCTCGGCTGACATTTTTTGCTGAATGGTCTTCAGATTTGCCAGCGCCATTGCCAGCAGGCCGAAGAAGAAAAACCCGGCCAGGTGGACCCATACCGAGGTAAGACTGAACAGGAAACCCGTCCCGAGAGTAGCCCCGCTGACGATAATCACCAGGACAAGGGCAACGATACCGAAGAGGAAGTAGCGGAAAATATCGTCGGAGTCGAGCCTCGAGCGTCCGAGGTTGATGCCCCACCACCAGAGGCAGACCGAAAGCACTAGGGCTATCACCATAGGCACTATACGGGTGAAACTGCTCAGCATAAGCCAGGCGATGTAAGCAAACCACGTGCCGTCCAGCAGTCCGATTCCGGCGCCGTATTCAGCCCGGATGATAATGAAAGCAGTCAGCAAGCCGCAGGTGATGATGCCCAGCCTGACCCGGCCCAGTGACCATTTCCGGCTGAGGAAGAATTTTGTGCTCACCATGGAGATGCCCAGGATGAGGGCGAGCGATAGCAGACTGAGAGGCGGCTTTGGCCAGTTAAGTCCGGGGAGTTTCGAAAGCCAGCTTAGCCAGGGAAATAACCAGAATACCTCCATAAGGATAACCGACAGCGTGAAAGGGACTGTCATTACCCAGTTTAAACCGGCCAGTCTGCTTCGGATTGTCACTGATTCTCCCTGTACCTAGTTATTCGCCGGAGCCCCGGTTGATTCCTTTACGGCGGTATCAATAGACAGAGTTTCCAGCTCGGTCCACAACACTTCGTCGTCGACCCGGTACACGGTAAGGCCGTCCCGGCTTGTCCCGATTTCCGAGCCGCCGATAATAATCAATGCCACTTTGCGCCCGGCCCTTTTTATCCGGTTGAGTGAAGCTAAGAGGGCATCGGTTGCCACGGCGCTTATTACCACCACGGTGCTTCCCCAGGGGATATTTTTTGCTTCCTTCAGAATCAGCCGGGATATGGGCATAGTCTCGGTCTGGTGCACCTGCGCCAGTATCTCCAATATCCGTAGCTGCTGGTCGGTGTGCTGGCTGGGCGCCAGCTTGACGGTGGACTCTCTGCCCGTCCCCCGGTTCTGGTTAACGTATAATCCTACCCGGTAGCCCTTGCTCAGGGCGTAGCTGGAAACGGAGGCGGCGGTAATAATGCCTAGCTCCAGGAGATGGGGCACGCTTCCCCAGAAGGGCGGTTTGACGGTGCGCACATCCAGGAAAATTCCCATATCTACGGTTGTCGTCGGTTCGAAGATTTTTGTCTGTAACCTTCCGCGCCGCGCCGTGGTTTTCCAGTGAATCTGTTTAAGGTTGTCGCTGGAATTGTAGTCTCTCACCCCCGAGGTCAGTACCGGGTCCTGAAAAAGGTGCTTCTCAAGGCGGATATCGCCAAAAGGCTGCCGGGCGGGAATACCCAGCTTCTCCAGCGGTACGATTCTGGGATATACCATAAGGTTGCTGACCTCGGGTATTGCCATCTCTTTTTTGGAGAAGCCAAAAAGGTCTCCGGAGGAAATTTTTGCCGGCCCGAAGGTAAAATAGCCGCGCTGGAGGCACTTAACCGGGTAACGCCGTGTCACCCTGTGGTACCAGCTCAGGGAAAGAAGGTTGTTCAGGACAAAGCGGTTCGGGGTGCCCGAAGGCGATGTTTTCCCTTTCAGGAAAGTCACCTCGGACGGGACTTCGTCGTCTATCTGAAGCCAGAATAGCGGCAGCAGTTTTCTATTGGTTATCTCGACCTCAAGCTGGACTTCTTCGCCCCAGAAGATGCGGTTTGAGCCCAGCCTGCGGTGATATTCGACCCGGCTGAGGCAATAGCGCCCCCACAATTTGGCGACGACTCCGGCAAGGAACAGCAGAAGGGAAACTAAAAGCAGCGGCACCTGATGTAAAATCAGGCTGCCGATAAAAAGCAGAAGCGGGATGAGGAACCAGTAATTGCCCACTGAGTTTACCTTTCTTCAGCGCCGGCCTGCACTTCAACGGGCACCGGCACGGTATCTACTATCTCTGCAAGGAGCTGTTCGGTATCGGCCCCGCGGAGATAGCTCTCGGATTTGAGAACGATGCGGTGAGATAGCACGTAGCCGGCAAGGTATTTGACGTCGTCGGGGATGACGAAGGCCCTGCCCCGCAGTGCTGCCAGTGCCTGTGCCGACTGATAGAGCGCCAGCATTGCCCGCGGGCTGGCTCCGAGCTCGATAGAGGCGTGGTTACGGGTGGCGTGGACGAGGCGAATGACGTAGTCTTCAATATCGGCGGTCACGTGTATCTCATGGCAGGCAATCTGCATCCGGACCAGCTCGTCGGCGGTGACCACTTCGGAGAGTTCGTCGAGCGGGTTGGTCTGGCGAAAGCGGGTCAGTATCACCCGGTCGTCATCCATTGTCGGGTACCCCAGCTTTATTTTAAGGAGAAACCTGTCGAGCTGGGCTTCCGGCAGGGGAAATGTGCCTTCCAGCTCAATCGGGTTCTGTGTCGCCAGCACCAGGAATGGCCGCGGCAGTGGTTTTGTTTCACCCTCGATAGTAATCTGGCGCTCCTGCATTGCTTCCAGCAGCGCCGACTGGGTGCGCGGAGTCGCCCGGTTTATCTCGTCAGCCAGCACTATCTGTGCCATTACCGGCCCGGGCCTGAACTCGAAGTCCGAGTTTCTCTGGTTGAAAATATGGGTGCCGGTGATGTCGGAAGGGAGGAGGTCCGGGGTAAACTGGATACGCCGGAAGGCGCAGCCCAGCGACCGGGCAACGGATTTAGCCAGCATCGTCTTGCCGATGCCGGGCACATCGTCGATAAGGATGTGCCCTTCACACAGCAGGGTGACGATGACAAGCTCCACAACCTCGCTCTTACCGACGATTACACGCTCAACGTTTTCCTTGACAGATTTTCCAGTCTCTTGAATCCGCCTGACAACATCCTCTCCCATATACCCCTCACTTACTTTTTCCGCTTATTATACACTAAAAGGCCGCCTGGCATATATATTATGAATGATTTTATAAATTCCAGCGGCAGGCAAAGCTGAAAAACGTCATAGTATCATCTTATTCGGACTAAATACGACTCTGTTGAGGGAGGCTGCAATTAAAATGTATGGTGGGCGGTACAGTACGATAGACAGAACCTTTACCCTTAACTTCAGTCTTGACCCTTAGCTCTTCCTGATAATTACAGGGGCCAGTTCTCAAAAATAATCTTGATTGCACAATCCAAGCGATTGTGACCCGACAGTTAACTTGAATGTTATTTCACGTCCTTACTTTATCCAATCTACTAATCTAGGGGCAATACCTATATATTTTGCCGGCGTAAGTTCTAACAGGCGCTTTTTATCTTCTTCCGAAAGTGCAAGATTATTGACAAATTCATAAATATTCTCTCTAGTAACTTCCTTCCCCCGTGTCAGTTCTTTAAGCACTTCATAAGGCTTACTATAACCATACTTACGCATAACAGTTTGTATTGCTTCTCCCAGAACCTCCCACGAAGCCGAAAGGTCATTGTCTATCGCCTCATGGTCAACCAATAGTCGTTTGAATCCAATAATTGCATTATGTATTGATACATATGAGTGTGCAATTCCAGTACCTATATTTCTCTGCGCAGACGAATCGCTAAGATCTCTTTGAAGCCTTGAAACCTGCAGCTTGTCTGCCAAATGACCCAAAATCGCATTACTCAATCCCACGTTTGCTTCTGAATTCTCAAAACTAATTGGATTAACTTTGTGTGGCATCGTAGAAGATCCTACTTCTCCTTCGACAATTCGTTGCTTGAAATACCCAAGAGAAATGTATAGCCATAAATCCCTATCAAAGTTAAGGGTAATATTATTAAATCTATTAATGCCATGGAAACATTCAGCCATATAATCATGCGATTCAATCTGCGTGGTAAGCGGGTTATAAGTAAGGCCCAGCTTCTCCACAAAGCTTCTGGCAATGTCTTCCCATGGAGCTTCCGGGTAAGCAATAGACTGCGCATTAAAATTTCCTACTACCCCATTAAATTTGCCTAAGTATTCAATCGATTTCAAATACTTTAATTGGCGCCCCCATCGATACACGAATACGGCTAGTTCCTTGCCAATAGTTGTTGGTGTAGCCCGTTGTCCGTGTGTATGAGATATCATTGCAATATTTCTGTATTCATCTGCTGCTTGGGAAACTAAATTGACAATTTCTTCAGCTTTGGGCATCCAAACGTTGCCAATTCCATGTTTGAGCATTAAAGCATGCGATAAATTATTGATATCATCTGACGTACACCCGAAATGGATGAATTCAATAACATCCGCCATAGAGGTGTCTTTAAGAACCGCTTTCAAATAATATTCAACGGCTTTAACATCCTGATTGGTCGTCTTTTCAATCTCTTTAATACTCAAGGCCGAGGAATCATCGAAATCGTCTACAAGATGTTTCAGAAACAAAATCTCGTCATACGAAAGGTTTCGGATTTCCTCAAACCGTTCATTTTCTGACATGGTAATAAACCATTCGACTTCGATTTTTAATCTATATTTCATAAGTGCCCACTCAGAAAAATATTCGCTTAACAGAGTAGTTTCATCAAAATAACGCCCATCTATTGGAGATATCTTCTTGCTAGTCATAGATAACCCTCCCCTTCCAAACCAAGATGTGCCTGGCGAAATCATTTATATTACTTCAGACAAGGCTTGTCAATCAAAGGGAAATTCGTAGCACAAAGAAACAGGTTTTGCGGCGGGAGATAACATTATGGACTATTGTTACACGAATAATCGCTTCTTCTCCCAGGCGTTATGACTGAGCCAGCAATTGTGCCCCTTGGTATGCTGTATATAAGGAGGCGCAGGGCTTTGCCCTGCTTAACCTCACTCGCCTGTATTCAAACCGGGGGGTAACTCACCGACCGAATCTTGCAGACCCTCACCTGCGAAGGACATTACATGAACACTCCATACATCAGGGCTATCGAAAACACTCTTGGGAACGATGATTCTCAGGCCACCGCCGGACTTCTGAAATTCAGGGTAGGTAAACTCCCCGGTGGCTTGCACATAACAAGAGGCTTCTCCACGCGAGTAGTTTATCTTTACGTCGCCTTCTTTGGATTCAGGTGCGGTGCACACGTCAAACATATACCCAATCCCCGATTCATCGCTTATTGAGTCTTCAACCTCGATCCAGAAGATGATATTGTCGCCTTGCACCCTGGTGTGGGCATTCTTGATATCTATCTCAGGGTGTCCCCCCGCTACCTTAGGTGCAGCGGCACCTTCCTCCCACTGCTTAACATCGCCTGTCTCACTTGTAAAGGAGGCATAGAAAACCTGCCCCGACTCATCGGCGGTTGGCGTCCAACGAGCTTCAAGCGCTACCTCCTTAGCGGCGTAATGGGCTTCAAGCGCTACCTCAATCTCAGTATCGGTCTCGCTGTTCAGGGACACTGCCTGCTCCGTATTGGTCGTTATTTGATCGAGAAATGAGCCGAAGTTCGTCTCAAACCAGGTGTTGGACTCATCCCAGGGTATAGATTGGAGGATTTCATGTTCTTCAGAGATGAAGTCCAATGCCTCATCTTTCAGTTGCTCAACCCGGGCGCTATCCCCCGCCTCCTTTGCCTCAAGCCACCCGGTA
>CAZOUZ010000112.1:0-6362 GCA_964583115.1 uncultured Dehalococcoidales bacterium | reverse complement strand
ATGACTGGCTGCCCGACCGCTACTTCGACGAACCGGCTCCGGCTGGTCCGGATGATGTCCGGGGCAGTGTTCTGGACCGGGAGAAATTCAAATCAATGATAGGCGAGTATTATAAAGTCCACGGCTGGGATAAGAACGGAGTGCCGGGACCTGAGAAACTGAAGGAGTTGGGACTGGATACGGAACAGGGACGTGAACTCTAGGTAGGGTATGGTTGACATAACAATGAGCAAGGAACAAGCCAACCCGGTAATAAACAGTAGATATCTCAAACCCCAGCATGAGTGGGGATGGCAGGTTGCCGTCTATCTTTACCTGGCCGGTATAGGGGCTGGAGCTCTTGCCCTCGGTATTCTTATGGACTGGCTGGGTTATTCCCCGTATGACCTGAGAACGGTGCTGCTCTGGGGTCCCATTCCGGTTGCCGTCGGTGCCCTCTTCCTTGTCCTGAAGCTGGGTATAAAAAGAAGGTTTTTGAATACGATTTTGAACCCGAAGACCTCCTGGTTGTCCAGAGGTTTTTACATCCTCTCGGTGTGCATTATAGTTGGCGGACTGGTTATGCTGGTTTCCCTTCTACCGCTTCTCGGTATAGAAATCAGCCGCTGGTCGGCGATATTACTTGTCTTTGATATCATCGCTTTCATTTTCGCTCTCGGGACGGCAATCTACACCGGAATATTGATAATGTCGGTAAAGTACGTATCTTTCTGGGATACGTGGCTGCTGCCGGCACTCTTTACGGTATCGGCATTATCGACCGGCTCGATGGCAATTATCCTGTCGACCTACGGGTACGACCTCCTTGTATTTCACCAGGGGTATTCTTCTGAAATGATGCACGTCTTGATGAATGCGGAACAGGTCCTTCTTGCTATAGAAGCCATCGTGCTCGCCCTGTACCTTTACTCCAGATACCGGGCGGAAGGGCAGGGGAAAAGCTCCGTCCGCCTGTTGTTATCGGGCAGCCTGAGGTATGTTTTCTGGCTGGGTATTGTTGCTTTTGGCTTTGTTATTCCGGTTATTCTGGAGATTATTTACTCAAGGTTCCCTGAGAATTCTTACCTTTTGCTTGCCACCGGGGCTTTCTCGCTGATAGCAGGTTTCTTCCTCAGGCTGGGGATTGTTTATGCGGGGATAAAAGACCAGACCCCCCTGCATAAATTCATCGAGCTGCAATATTACCTGAGGACGCCGGGAAAGGCGCTGGATATGCTGTTTAACGACGGGACTGCATCGGAAGAGGAGTATTCTTAATGGGAGAGAAGGTACTGGTTATTCACCCCGAGAGGTGCACCGGCTGCCGGAAGTGTGAGATGGTATGCTCGGTCTTTCATTACGGCGAAAGCAATCCCAGCCGCTCTCTCATCAGGATAATGAAATGGGAGCATATCGGATTGTACCTGCCGGTAACCTGCCAAAGCTGCGATGAGCCATTCTGCACCGAGGTATGCCCGGCAAAAGCCTGCCACCGGGACCCGGAAACAAACAAAGTCGTTATCGACAGGGACAAGTGCATCGGCTGTAAGACCTGTATTATTGCCTGTCCTTTCGGGGTACCTTTCTTTGATAAGGAGTTGCATGTCTCGGTCAAGTGTGATTTTTGCGGCGGCGACCCCCAGTGTGTCGCCTGCTGCGAGACGAAAGCAATAGAGTATGTTGAAACCGACCTGGCAAACCTGGACAAGAGAAGGGAATATTCTATCAAGCTTGCCGAGTTGAGGGGCTATGGTGGGAATGAGCAGGTTATGACCAGGATATCCGGCGGCTTCGGGCTGGAGGGCATTTCCTAAATTTGACGTTGCTAAATGGAAGTGATATACTCTGGGACTAACCCCTCTGACAAGTTCATTACTTATAAAATTAG
This sequence comes from uncultured Dehalococcoidales bacterium, assembly GCA_964583115.1. Taxonomy (GTDB): domain Bacteria; phylum Chloroflexota; class Dehalococcoidia; order Dehalococcoidales; family UBA2162; genus CAYVOV01. The sequence continues at coordinate 4,495 of CAZOUZ010000112.1, read as the reverse complement.
TCGCTCGTTTGTCTTTTCGAAAGGAGGTGAGATTAGACGGAAAAGGGCAATGCTCTTAATTAAAACAAAACTTCCTATCGTGAATTCTAATACTGGAGGAATAGAAATATGGGAACAGATTATTGGAAATGGCCGGAGGTGAGCGGGGTTGAGAAGGGTGTCGACTGCAAAGGGGCGGCGGTTATCGCTGCCGGGGTTGATGTAGGTGCGCTGAGTTCAAAAGCCGCAATTATGTGTGATGGCAAGTTATATGCCTACGGCGTTGTCCGCACCGATGCTGATAGCAAAGGCAGCGGCAACCGGGCGATGGAAGCGGCGCTTAAAGAGGCCGGACTTGAGATTGGAGACATCCACTACATAGTAGGCACCGGTTATGGAAGGGCAAACATCCCCTCTGCCAAAACGGTAGTTACCGAGGTTACCTGTCATGCCCGTGGAGCGATGTATCTGTGCGGTCCCACGGTAAGGACGGTCCTGGATATGGGCGGGCAGGACTACAAGGCGATTCAAATCGACCAGTACGGTAACGTAGTCAATTTCATTATGAACGATAAATGCGCTACCGGGACCGGGCGGGGTATCGAGGTCTTCGCTGATATGGTTGCTGTTCCTATCACTGAACTGGGAAAGCTGTCTCTTGAAGTAGATGAAGACCCCGAGCCGGTAAGCAGTACCTGCGTTACCTATGGCAACAGTATGTCCTTGCAGCTAATGCGGAGGGCTCCGAAGAACAAGGTTCTGGCAGCCCATCACTTCGGCATTGCCTGGCGGGCGTATATTCTGCTTCAACGTCTCGGAGTGGAACAGGACCTGGCGATTACCGGCGGCATTGCCAAGAACGTTGGCATAGTCAGCAGGATAGAGAGAGAGCTCGGCATTAAAGCCATCCCGGCAAAAGGCGACCCCCAGCTAGCCGGCGCCATCGGTGCCGCAATAATCGGTACCGAGATGGTTACCGGGGGATAGCTGACCCGGGCAATCTGACAACTGCTTACAGTAAATAGTTTCCGACGAAAATACTATTGTCCGGGTCCGGAGGCGGCAATGCTGACCTTATGCTTTTTCGGTGCAGGAGTCTGCAATCTGAAGACTAAAAAGCTTTGCCGGCGGATGTTTTGGATGTCCGCGGAGAGACTTTCACCGGTGTAAGGTGAGCCTGGTGCTTATCGGCCTGGACCAGGAAGGAGAATAAGAGTATGGAGAGATTTCAGAAACTCCTCGAAGACCCTCATAAGTACGCCAAGGAGTGGAAAGCAAAGACCGGCGGCAAGGTGTTGGGTTACTTCTGTCACTATTTCCCTGAAGAGCTTGTATACGCGGCGGGAGTCCTTCCGGTCCGTATTTTAAGCCGGCATGACGATGATGGTATCGGTCAGCGTTACCTGTACGGGCACTTTTGCCGCAACGCTATCGGTATACTCGCCGAGGGCTTAAAGGGTAACTACGATTACCTGGATGGAATCGGTCACGCCGAATGTTGCATATGTGTTCGTGGTGCATATGCCAGCTATCGGGTGCACGTGCCTCATGAGTACGAACACTTTGTCTCGGTGCCTTCTTATGTGGATAATCCGGGGGCACAGAAGTTCCTGCGGGCAGAGCTTTCCGCTTTTAAGAAGGACCTGGAGAAATGGACGGGTAAGGCAATCACCGATGAGGCTCTGGACAACGCAATAGAGGTATATAATAAGAGTCGCAGCCTGGCGCAGCAGGTCTATGAACTCAGACGGGCCGATAATCCTCCGCTCTCCGGAGCGGAAGCCTTTGAGATGATACTTGCCGGCCAGACAATGGATAAGGCGGAGCATAATAAACTCGTCGAGGATGCGTTAGGTAAATTGTCCGGGCGGAAACCCTCCGGCAGCGACCCCAAGGTGAGACTGATGCTGCTGGGCAGTGGAATCAGTGACACCGGTCTGGTAAGGCTGATAGAATCGCTGGGGTCTACTGTTGTAATTGACGGGCTCTGTAATGGAATGAGCTATGTCTGGACTAATATACTTCCTCATCAGGACCGCCTTCTGGCTATTGCCAAACGATATCTCGATAAACCTCGCTGTCCGGTAAAGGACAACAGGTTCCGGCGCAGACCGGCGCAGCTTGCGGGGCTGGCTTTGGATTACAAGGTCAATGGAGTGGTCTACGCAATAGAGAAATTCTGTCACCCGCACCAGTTTGACCGCCCGCCGATTGCAAAGGTAATGAGTGAAAGGTACATTCCTATGCATGAGATTGAGCATGACGGGACTATTCCCGCCGGAGAATACCGGACCCGACTTGAAGCATTTATCGAAACGCTTGCCGGACCTGTACTGGTTTAAAGAACTGAAGGGCTATAATTAAGGACCACACTTGGACTCTTCTTTAAAGGAAAGGGTGACAGAGATGTTGGTACAAAAAGCTGAAAAGAAATGGGAGACCAGACCGCTGGACTCCTGGGCGAAAGCCAAGGAATTGAGGGCGAAGTTCTACCAGAATGAAGCAAATGCCAAGGAGCAGGGCATGTTTCTGGTCGAAGGTGATGACGCCACGACCTGTGCCGGCATAGGTAATTGCCACGTTGTCTTTTGTAATCCTCTGGGCGCCAGCATAGCTAACGAAGGTAGCGATTTCGCCCGGCAGTGCCGGGCTGCTACAGAGGAGAGGGGATACGGGCGTGATATCGGCGGTTACATACTTAATGCCCTGGGGGCTATGTTCAGTAATCGCGGCCTGATGGGTAAGGAGTTCCACCGGCGCGACTTCGTGCTGGGTAATGCCGGTTGCGATATGCATCGCAAGCACACCCAGATAGTCGCCGAGCATTATGACATCCCGTTTTTCTTCTCGGACAGCCTGGGATACTTTGGCGAGGCGGATGCTGAGAGAGACGAAGCGAGAATGGAGTTTCTGGTTAATCAGCACCTCGCCCTGATAGACTTTTTGGAAAAGACCACCGGGAGAAAGTTCGACGATGAGGATTACATCGAGACTGCCAAGAGTTCAATCCGCATCCAGGGACTGATGGGCGATACGCTCGCCTGTTTGCAGCATGTCCCGTCCCCACTTGACCAGAAGTCGCTGTTCTCCCTCATTGTGCTTGGCACTCTGGTAAGAAGCCAGCAGGAAGAAACGGAGAAATTCTGGCACATGCTGAGGGACGAGATGAGGTGGCGGGTAGAGAATAACATAGCCGCCCTGGCTACGGAGAGATTCCGCTGGGTGGAAGAAGAGCCGCCGCCGTGGTTTTTCCTCAGGTACTACCGCTATATGGAAGAGTATGGCGCAGTCTGCCTCGGCACAATGTACCAGTTTGTTGACTGGCAGGAGCAGCCGGACGGCACCTGGATACGCCCGAAGACTGCTATAGAACTGGGAGTGCCGTTGAATACCAGGGAAGACCTTATCCGATATCAGTTAGGGATGATGGGAGGCGGAAGCGGTAGTAGAGGTGGTGCAGGGCATGGTCCGGTGCATGAGCAGTACATTGAAAGACTGCTGAAATACTTCTATGCGTACCGTTGTGACGGGGTGGTTCTCCCGCTCCAACGTACCGGCATCGGTTGTGTATTCAATATGAGAGAACTTGCCGTAAGGCTGGAGGAACTCGGGATACCGTTTATGCACTACGAGACGTCTCACCCGGGGAACCGGACCGACCTTGATGAAAACCGTATGCTTGACCAGCTCGACACTTTCATGGAGCTACAGGGACTGAAGAGGCTGGAGGAATAGAGTTCGGGTTACAAACAACATTAAGGTTCCGCAGGAGGATGCGGAGTCTTACTATAAAGAGGTAAATAGATGCTTGTACAAAAAGCTACTAAGAAATGGGAGACCAGACCACTGGACTCATGGAATAAAGCCAAGGAATTGAGGGCTAAATTCTACCAGACTGAAGCAAGTGCCCAGCAGGAGAAAATTTGGCTTATCGAGGGCTCTGATGCCACCACCGCCGCCGGTATCGGCAATTGCCACGTCGTCTTCTGTCAGCCCTACGGGGCAAGTATGGCAGCCGAGAGCAGCGAGTTCGCCCGCCAGTGCCGGGCGGTTACCGAGGCAAAAGGCTACGGGCGCGACCTGTGCGGCTATATGCTGAATCACTACGGCTCTATGTTCAGTAATCGCGGCCTGATGGGTGCGGAGTTTCACAAGCGGGACTTCGCTATGTGCGGTTTTAACGGCTGCGATATGCACGCCAAGCATGGAGAGGCGGTGGGTGAATATTTAGGCGTCCCGCACTTCTTCTCGGACTGGATTGCCTACTACGGCGAGCCGGACAAAGAGAGAGACGAGGCAAGGATAGAGTATCTTGTAGCCCAGAGCCTCGAGCTTATAGAGTGGCTGGAGAAGACGACCGGGAAAGAGTTCGATGATGAGAATTTTATCGAGACTGCCAAGAGTTCGATGCGCCTTCAGGCAATGAAAGGGGACGCCATGCTCTGCCAGCAGAACATCCCTGCCCCGATTGACCAGAAATCGCTCTACTCAATCTTCATCCTCGGCGGACTGGTAA
>CAZOUZ010000111.1:0-6419 GCA_964583115.1 uncultured Dehalococcoidales bacterium | reverse complement strand
CAATTATCTGCTTTCAAGCTGGGTTGATATCACCGAACGCAAGCAGACGGAGGAAACCCTGGCAGAAGAGGCAACTCGTCGTCGCATCCTGATCGAGGGGTCCAGAGACGGAATCGTTGTCCTGGATCATAACGGAAACGTATATGAGTCTAATCAGCGATTTGCCGATATGCTCGGATACTCCCCCGAAGAAGTCAGTCAACTCAGAGTATTCGATTGGGAGTATCAGCTTCCACATGAGCAAGTGCTTGATATGATCCGGAGTGTCGATGAGACCGGCGACCACTTCGAGACGAAACACCGCCGCAAGGATGGTACCGTCTATGATGTTGAAATAAGCACCAATGCTGCTGTATTCGCAGGACAGAAGCTGATTTTCTGCGTATGCCGCGACATCACCGAACGCAAGCAGGCGGAGGAAAGAATAAGACTAGCGGCAGAGGAGTGGAGAACAACATTCGATTCCGTCAGTTATGCGATTGCAATTATCGATAATGATTTCAATTTCGTGAGGACGAACAAAGCATTCAATAATACCTTTGGCAAAAAACCAGAAGAACTTACAGGCAAGAAATGTTATGAGGTAATTCATAAATTGAATAAACCTGCCGACTATTGCCCGTACCTGATTGTAACCAAGAGTAAAGGAATACACACAACGGAACAGTATGATAGCAAGTCAGGCAGATACCTTGAATTAACGGCATCACCCATATTCAATGAGAGCGGCGAAGTCATAGCCTGTGTCCAGACCCTTAAGGACATCACGGAACGTAAGAAAATGGATGCACAGCTAATAGTAACCGACCGCCTGGCGGCAATCGGTAAACTGTCTTCAAGTATCGCTCACGAAATCAATAACCCCCTTACCGGAATTATCTTCTTTTCCGAATTGTTGCTGGAAAAAGAAATACCCGATGACATCAAAGAAGACCTGAAGGTGATAAACCGGGAAGCGAAACGCACCACCGATATTGTTAAAAACCTGCTTATCTTCGCCCGGAAATACCCCGAGGAAATAAGTCCGATAGACATTAATGAAATTATTGACGAAGTTATAACAATGCGCAGCTACGAGCAAAAGGTCAATAATATCGAAGTCCACAAAAACCTGGATACCAACCTGCCCGAGGCATTAGCTAACGGTTTTGAACTTCAGCAGGTCTTTATAAACTTAATTATTAATGCCGAACAATTTATGAAAGAAGCCAACGGGCGGGGGAATTTAACCATCACTACGGAACGTGCCGGCGACCGCGTCCGGGCTTCCTTTGCCGATGACGGACCCGGCATTAAAAAAGAGGATATCAAGCACCTGTTCGACCCCTTCTTTACGACGAAAGAAATCGGCGAAGGTACCGGGCTGGGCTTGAGCATCTGCCACGGCATAATCACCAAGCACAACGGCAGGATATACGCTGAAAGTGAGCCGGGCGAAGGGACAACCTTTACCGTTGAGCTACCGGTAGCAGGGATTGAGGAGACGGAGACAATTAAGTGAAAAAGCCTAAAGCAAAAACAATTCTCGTAGTTGAAGACGAGCCGAGCATCTGTCAGGTATGCAATAAAGTATTTACCAAAGCCGGGTATCAGACGGATATTGCTACCAATGCGAAGATAGCTCAGGGAATTCTGGAAGTCCGCGAGTACGACCTCTGCCTGATTGACATCAGGACGCCTACTATGAATGGCTTCGAACTTTATCAGTGGCTTGAAGAACACCACCCGGCGCAGGCTGAACGGGTAATTTTCACCAGTGGAGAAATCTATGATAAAGACACCGAAGAGAGTATAAAAATCTCTACAAGGCAATTCTTACCCAAACCATTCACCATTGAAGAACTTAAGGCTGCAGTGGAAGAGTTTTTCAAGAAGATGGAAAAATGACTACGGAAACCGAAAAGATAGACGAACCGCAGGAAAATATCCGGACTCAAACAGGAAAAGAGCTAATGGCAGGCTTGCCATATTCGCTGATACCGAGAAATTATCCCGTTGATTGCCGTCCGGGTCTTTAATTAAGGGGTTTCCCGCCGCTACAATTACCGCCACAGGCATATATTTCACCGCATAACCGCCAGCGACCCGCCCGCTTCACTGTTTTGCCGAATACCGCTCTTATTTGAAAAAACCCATCCTCTATGTTAATCTACTTCTGTTTCATTAATAACGAAGGAGGTAGAAAATGAACGTACTGGTTATCGGAGGGAGCGGTCTTTTTGGCCGCAAGACAGTGTATTATCTGCTGCAAGAAAAAGAGGTGAAAAGCGTTACCTCAATGGACTTAGCTCCCCCGAAAGAGTGGTTTATGAAATTAATCGACAAGAACAAGGACAGGTTCAACTATGTCCGCGGCAATGTCGCCGAGCTTGAGGACATATTAAACGCCATAAAACTTCACTCCATTGACAGAGTGGTCAACTGGGCATTTGTGATGGGGCAGGAAGTAAACACCGACCCGCGACTGAGCACGAAAGTAAATGCCCTGGGAATGTGCAACGCTTTCGAGGCAGCCAGACTGATGGGGGCAAACCGGGTCGTCTATGCCAGTTCAGAGACGGTCTACGGACCGCAGGACATGTACGGAGAGAGAGAAGTAACCGAGGACGACCAGCTTTACCCGAGTCATTCCTATGCGGTCTGCAAGTGCTTCGCCGAGATACTGGCAGACCAGTACTCGGAGCAGTACGGTATGAAATTCACCGCCGTCCGCCCGACAATCGGCTACGGGCACGGCGGAAAGTCGCCGGCACAGTACTGGTCTGATATGCCGTCAAATGCCGCCGTGGGCAAACCCTTCAAAATGGAGATGGACGGTAAGAGCCTGTCCTCACTTGTATCCGGCGACGACCTGGGTACGTTCACTACGAAACTGATTAAGGCGGACTCTTCGCCGAACCCGGCCTATAATGTCGGCGGACCGCCCTACAGCGCCGTAGACCTTGCCAATGTCGTGCGCAAATTCATCCCCGATGCCAAGATAGAATTCGGCACTCAGGAGCCGCCGTTCGGACGGGGCGGACTGCCCTGGCTGGTGAGTATGGAGAAGGCAAAGAAGGACTTCGGTTTCGAATGCCTGCCGATTGAAGAATCGGTAAAGATACACATAAATGACGCCCGGCTGGAGGCTGGACTGGAACCGATGAAGTTCTAACCTCTCATACCAACCGGTTAGTTTTTAATAAGGTACTACCTTTGAAATAACAAGGAGATTAAAAATGAAAGTACTGATTCTGGGCGGAAACGGCCTTTTTGGTCGAAAGACGGTGCTCAATCTGCTCAAAGACCCGGAAGTCGAGTCTGTTGTCTCGATGGATGTAACGCCGGTAAAGGACTGGGTCGCCAGGGCAATCGAGCCGAACAAGGATAAATTTCACTTCGTCCGGGGAGATGTCTCCGAGCTTGAAGATATCTTATCGGCGATAAAAAAGTACTCTATCGACAGGCTGGTCAACTGGGCTTTTCTGCTGCCCGGCGTAGTAGAATCAAACCCGCGCCCCAGCGTGAAAGTAAACGCCCTGGGAATGTGCAACTCCTTCGAAGCCGCCAGGCTTATGGGCATACCGAGGGTGGTCTACGCCAGCTCGGAAGGCGTCTACGGGACGCAGAACGAATACGGAGAGAGAGAAGTTACCGAGGATGACATGAGGCACCCGCAGACCGGCGGCTACGCCATGATGAAGCTGTTTGCCGAGATAATGGCGCAGCAGTATACCGAGCAACACGGGCTGAACCTCTCCGCCTTACGCCCGACAATCGGCTACGGGCACGGCGGACTGACCCCGGTCGTGGTGAAGGAATACTCGGATATATGCTCGCTGCCGGCGGCAGGTAAGCCGTTCTCAACCGAATCGGACGGTACCGGACTGTCTTCACTGGCCTCCGCAGACGACGTAGCTGAAATTACCCGGCGGCTGCTGCACCAGCCGTCATCACCGCACCCGGCATACAATGTCGGCGGTCCCCCTACCAGCCTCAAGGACGTCGCCGGAGTAGTGCGCAAATACATACCGGACGCCAGAATAGAGTTCGGTAAGGAAGCCCCACCGGCTGAAAAAGGAAATGTCGGCATACCCTGGCTGGTAAGCATGGCAAGAGCCAGGGAAGACCTCGGTTTCAACATGCTGCCGCTGGAAGAAGCGGTGCTGATACACATCAATGACGCCAGGCTCGAGGCAGGACTGGAGCCGATAAAGGCATAGCAGCCTGACCCGGCAGCTTACCGCCTGTCTGAAGCAGCGTCAGGCGACTGTAATAACCGGAGCCCATTGCCATAAAGGCAATGGGCTCGATTTGTCTCAGATATAAGTCTGACCTTTCGGTCTTACCTCTTGAGGTTGAACTTGTCCCTCCTGGCGATACATTCTTTGACCGAGACAGCCAAATCTTCGGCTCCAATAACCTTACTCTAATTAAGGAGGTAGTCTATTATGAACTTTAATTGGACAAAACTCGTTGGTGCAGTCGTAGCTATCATTGGTGGTATTCTCTTTGTCGTAAATATGCCTAATATGAACCTCGTCCCAATGGGAATAGGCGTCGTACTATTCGTTGTGGGTATATTCCTTATGAGATAAAATCATAATAGGGGATAAGGTAAGGATAGAGAAAAATCCAAATAATATTGGAGTAATTATAGCCAAAAGCGTGATACAACAAAGGGGAGCAGGTAAAGTAGTACCTGGTAGAGAGTATGAACCAGAATCACCACTTTGTTGGTGGGATGTTAAGCTAAATTCAACAAGCGAAATAAAATCATTCCCCGATAGAGAATTAGAAGTAATCTGATAATTCCCCCTACTTGCCTTGAGGGGATACTTACCAAACATAATAAGCCTTTAGTATCTCCTGAGCCCGGTCATTTCACTGAAAGGGCTAAGGCTGAAGCAACATCTTTATCCCTTTACCTGCCTTGTGGTCCTCAAAGGCTTTAACCACATCCTTAAGAGGGTATACTTTAATCATCGGCTTGAGGTTCAGCTTCGGGAGCAATTCCACAGACCTCGGGAACGAGTAAGGAGATATCAAAACAGAGCGAATTGTCAGTTCTTTGGAGTACATATAGAAAGGCGGCACCGCCACCCTGGCTTCCGCCGGATAGACCGCCGCCCAGACGATTGTACCGCAACGCTCGGCAAGCAGGACAAGCTGCCCGGCGACATCGGCACGGCCGCTTGCTTCGAAGCATACATTGAAACCCCTGCCGTCGGTAAACTTATTAGATGCCTCCAGCAGGTCTTCGTTGAGCGGGTCAACGACCGCGTCAGCCCCGAGCTGCTTTGCCAGTTTTCTTTTCTCGGCAAACGGTTCGGAGACGAGCACCTTCGAGGCGCCGGACTTTATTGCCAACTGGAGTACGAGCAGTCCGATGGTGCCGGCACCGGCAATAATTACCGAATCGCCGACTTTCATCCTGGCAATGTCGAGGGTGTGGACTGCCACCGATACCGGCTCAACCATAGCAGCTATATCCAGCGGGGTATCCTCGGGGAGCGGAAAAACGGTATTTTCTTTATAGACGGCATACTCAGCCATCGCTCCCGAGTTGGGAGTCACGTTCTCGCAGAAGTGCTCCAGCCCGTTGGTGCAGTAATAGCAGGCCCCGCAGGCGCTTCTGAAATTCATGGCTACTTTCTGACCTACCCTGAAGTCTCCATGTATATCCTTGCCTATCTCGACGATAGTGCCCGCAGCTTCATGGCCCATAACTCCCGGGCCGGGTCCCGCCTGGCGCTTCCGGGCCTTTCCTATAGCGCCTTCCGGCTGTGTCCCCATACCGAATGTGCCTCCGATAATTTCGGGGTCGGTGCCGCATATCCCGGCATAGGCTACTTTTACCTTAATCTGGTCAGGCGCCGTTTCCGGTTCGGGGACATCATCATATTCCAGGACGCCTATTTCTTTCAATACTGCCGCTTTCATAAGCAAACTACCTCCTTAAAAGTCACTCGTCATTCCCTTACGGTTAGATATCCTGCCCTCCGCTCTGGGGAGGACTAACTTGCAGACTGCACCCCCCGACCACACCACGAAGCTAAACGGTGATTCGCCAACCAGATTTGATTATGAAACAGCAGGCATACTTTGTCAACATTGACAGAGACGTTTATTGACTTATCGTCCCTTCTCTACTACAGTATAAATGGGTTAAGTAAACCGGGTGGCCGCCCCGATTGTATCGGGGAGGAAAGTCCGAGCTCCACCGGGCAGGATGCTGGGTAACGCCCAGGAGGGGTGACCCTACGGAAAGTGCCACAGAAACATACCGCCAGCGGCCGGCTACCAGACTTAATTAAACTATGAATTCGAATGATAAAAGAAACAGGACCGGTAGCCGGTGCGGGTAAGGGTGAAATGGTGAGGCAAGAGCTCACCAGCGGCTGGGTGACCAGCCGGCTGGGCAAACCCCATCCGGAGCA
>CAZOUZ010000110.1:0-6439 GCA_964583115.1 uncultured Dehalococcoidales bacterium | reverse complement strand
CTCTTCACGCCCCGCTATTCCTCAGTAATTTCGCCCCTCTTAGACACCCCCTTCACTATTAAGGGGCAAATCAATTCTTACTCCGTATTTCATCTGTATCTTCGTTTAGTTGTCCGATAGTAGTGCTGGATTTCCTGGGGAGTTAAGGCACGGTTGAAAATTCTAACTTCGCCTATCGTTCCAGTGAAATCAGATGTTCCGTCTGTCCCTTCTCCCAAGCGTGTGGCAACATTAGTAAGTGCCGCATCAGGAATAGCACCGTTACCCAGTTCAGAACCATTGATGTAAATATAGCCTGTGCCTCCCTTGGTATAAGCTATTGCTATATGGACAAAGGTGTTAGCAGCCCAATCAGTGTCTCCTTGCATTCTGGCGGCACCATCATAATAAAACGCTATATAGTTTGGAGCGGCATAAATTGAAATCTCGTTCAGGTCACTACTTAATAGATAATGGCTTAAAGTTAAATCATACCTTACCCACATTTCAATCGTGCCAGTAGATGGCATCCAGTTATCAGGTAGGATTATGTAATCATCAACACCATCGAAATACCTGCCGTTGTGTCGCCACGCTGCTCCGATAGCCACGCATAAGTGCCCGTAGGCATCCCTTGACTTAAATGAATTACCATCCAGCTCAGATAACGGCAGGTAAAGCACCAGGCTGGGGTCATAGATAAAGTCCATAGTACACCTCACGAAGCAGAGTAATTTACTTTAACGTAGCTTGAGCTTTTAGTCTCGCCCACGGCATTCTCGCCACCGGCGCTCCCGGACTTGATTATCAGCCGGACATCAAAAGGCACCGAGTCGAAATTAGTTACCGGTTTAAAACGCCCGCTGTAGGTATATTCCTTGTAGGTAGAAGCGTCAGCCGGATAAGTTACTTCATCGTGCAGGTCGACCCAGGTGCCGCCCTTGTTGCGCGCCTGCCACTTGAAGAGGACAGCTTCGGTATCACCGCTTGACTTAACTGCGCAGGTAAGACCGAACTCAAACTCAATTACCATTCCAAGTGCCGGCGGGCTGACGGTAATCTCTTCAACCGATTCATAGTCATCAGTAGAGGTGGTCTTTTCCGTGCTCCACTGGACTCCATCCGAAGTCAGATTTCCTTTGGCAAAGGGGTGTTCGACGTGTTCTACTACTGTAAGTGCCATAGTTCGCCTCCTGCGGGGAGGGGTTACCCCCTCCCCGGATTCTATTTAGTCCTGAATGCCGATTAAGGCAGCCGCCTTGATACTGGAAAACAGCGCCAGAGAGCAGTACCACTTAATCCTGGTACGGGTAGCATCTTTTGTCTCCAGCGAGCCGACAGGCTCTACCGTCAGGTGACCGGGCGCGGTCAGTCCGCAGAGCGCCCCCTCTCCGAACTGAATGGCATAGATTGTGGAGCAATCGCCGCCGGTGGTTGCCGTCTCCAGACTGTCGCTGACCTCATGAGTATCCAGTATCCAGTCGTTGACGCCGACGAGGATACCATCCCAGTACTGGACAAAATTGCCCCACTTGTCGCGGTCGGTCGCCATCATACTCCCCGAAGCCCTGACCAGAGTGTTAATCTTGCGCCTGGAGCGACGGCTCATCAGCAGCAGGTCGGGCTTGCCTCCCTTTACGGCGTCAATAAGCTCGTCCAGCATAGCCAGGGTCAGGGTAGCACCGCTGGCGCCGGTAGCGATTACCTGGTCGCCGGCAGAAGTGGTATTGATGAGCTTCCTCAAGCCGTCGAACTGCTTGGTACTTTCTCCGGTATCGCCGTAGATAAAGGTCTCCTCGAATTTGCCCTTGAGCGCCTTAGCCTTCAGCTCAACCACAGCCGCTTCCAGATCCTGAAGGTTGGAGCGGGTCGCCTTTAAGAAATTGTCCACATCGGCATCACCACCCATAATCTTCAGGTTCGCCGTTATCTGCGCAAAGGTCGGCGTCGATTCAGCCCAGGTTTCACCGACATCATAAAAAGCGATGCCGGGCAGGGTGCTTTCCTGGTTATAGGTCAGGCCGTTGCCCGCAATCTCGATGAAGGGCAACTCCTGAAGCACCGGGGAATCCTTGACGATTGTTTCCACCACTCCCTGAAGGAGCATATCGTTAGATAGTTTACTTGCCTCGGTTAAGTTAAGTGCCATTTATCCTCTACCTCCTATTGCGTATTGAATCTTCTCCCGCGGTGACAGGGCCGAGAGGTCGGGTGGAGTCCTTTCCGGGGCTCCGGCCGGCACTTTCGCCAGCGAAATCTCAGCCTCGACTCCCTGTCTCACTTTGCTGACCAGGGCTTTTGCCCTGTCCAGAGATTCATTTACGGACTCGATAGTGTCGCCACTGACGAGCTCTTCGATGACCTCCGGATTCGACTGCACGACCATCGTTTTATAGCTGGCTACAGCCTCAGTCAGCGAATTGCTTAATACCGCCAGCCTTTCCTCAAGCTCGTCTTTAGCCTGCTTCAAGGCGGCAATCTCGCCGTCTTTACCGGCTACAACCTGCTCAAGCTCAACAAGGTGGGCGTCAGCCCTGGCAAGTTCTTCGGTTTTCTGAGCCACCAGGCTCTCAAGCCCGGCAGTCTCCCCCTCCTCCTGCACTTCCGGCTCCCCCGCCTCGGACGGACTCTCACCGCCGGGCGGCGACTCCGGAATTTTCTCTGCCTGACTTAATTCATCAACCAAGTTTCTTCCTCCTTACTCTTGAATAACCGATTCTGCCTTCACCGGACGTTTAAAAGTGCCTGTGTCAGGACGAAGGTTCCTCGGCAACCTCTGTCCGGGGTTCTGTAGCTCTCTCTCTCGCTCCACCCCCGGCAGGTGTTTTAAGTTCTTTGTTCATTCTGAGGATAGTCTCCCTTTCCTCGAGCCACCGGCTGAACTCCGTCTCCGGGTCTTCGACACCGATTTCATCCATCGCCCGGCGCCTGGAGTGAATGCCGCTCTGAATCAGTACCTGCTCATTGGCAACGAGTTTCACCATATCCTGCGGCAGCACCGGACTCCAGACAACTCCCAAACGGTTGTCGCCGAAGTCTTCAGCCCGGTATTTTTCAATCAGCTTGAGAATGAGCCGGTTCCTGCGGTTGTAGGCGGCAGTCCGGATAATTCTCTTCCGCCTCACTTTTTGCAGCAGCGGCTGAAGCTCAATCTCAAGGGCTACGCCGGAAAGGTCCCTCTCGGTACCGCCGAAGGCAGCCCTGGGTGATTCCGAAAGGTCGTGAAGGATTCTATAGAGCAAATTGATGTAGTCGATATGCAATCCGACCCCACCGCCCTGGAGCAGGTCGAGCAGGTAGGCTTTAGCTTCCTCGGGTATATTCCACACCGCTCCCGGTCTTACGGCGATGTCTTCGGACTCCTCGACGTTTTCCAGAACGGCGATAGGGTTGCCCGATAGCTCAAGTATCCGCGATAGCTGCGAGGTCGCCCGGTTCAACTCCCGCTGCGGGCCGACAATCTGGGTTAAATCGGATACGCCCCAGAACTTCTTCGGCTCTCTCAGGTTGGGATAAACAATGAAGGGTATGAAACCATAGGGGTTCGGCTTCTTCTCAACCTGAACACCATCAATCCACAGCTCGAAGTCCCGGGCCGTCCAGACTTCGATAACATTGGCCGTCTTGTTACCGGCTTTTACTTTATAAAGGCTCTCTACGATATCCGCAGTGAGACTGTACTTCGAGGCTATCCTCCATATCTTCGAGGTATCATCCCCGGCGCACCAGGTATAGATTCCCTGGACATCCGGGACGGTAATGCCGACACTCTTTGTCTCCTGGTCCCAGATAACCTTATAGCAGGCGTCACCGAGGATGGCACAATCAATCTCCGTCTCAAAGTCGAGCTGCTCCAGATTGTTATCCTCGTACACCCCGCGCAGGACCGCTTCCGCTTTCCCGGCCCTGGCTCTTGCCTCTGCCGAGTCTTCCACAGGCTCTACGGTAAAGTGGACGCCGGTCATAAGGTAAGAAGTAACCTTATCTATAAAGACCTTGGCATAGTTAAAGGTAAGGCGTTTCTCGCCCCGCCTATCCCTGCCTTCCCAGTGGACACCGTGATAGAAATCGAGGAGCTCTTTGTATTGTTTCAGCCTGTCCGTATCACGGCGCTGAAGTTCAGCAGGGTTAAAATCTTCATTCATTCTTCTGACCTCTCTCAGTCGAATTACCCAGGGCGGTCTTCAGCGCCCTCTGCACGGTGCGCTGGCTGACGCCGAATATTTCAGCCAGCTCTTTAATTCTCTTTCCCTCGCCGGTAAATAACCTCGCCATCTCCCTGTTCCGTACCGTCTTCAACCAGCGCTGTTTTCCTCCCGGCCTATCATAAATACATTCGGCGAAGGGACACTCAAGGCAGGACTCGGCCAGTTCACATCCTTCGTCACGATAACGGCAGTACTCAGGGGGAAGGTCTAACTCAATCTCAACGTTCTTTTGCAACTCCATTGCTCAATCTCCGGCATTAAATCTCTCAACACCGATAAATTAGCACATATGTTCTAATACAGTCAATAAGGTTTTGTCGTTTTCATTAAATGAGGAGAAATATAAAAATAGAGGGCTGGAGTACCCTCTCTTGAAATCACTCTTGCGGGAGATAATAGAATTTCGTGATATAATGTTACCAACGTAACGGGCGTATTTAGCCGCTAATGGAGCGTTAATGATGGAAGACTTACAAAATGCATTTGAAGAAACACTCAGCAACCAACTAAAAGCACTGGATCTTGACTCCATACAAGCTCAAAAATTGATTGATCGTTTACCTGAAGCTCTTAATGGCATTGTGTCAAGCAGTGCAGAACTAATACTAGAAAAGCTTAACCGTGATGCACCAAGTATGCTCAAGCAACGCCGCTCAGAAATGTCTAAATTTGAAAAGAGAAATCAGCGTCGTTGGAAGCCGGCTATAGACCTATTGGAAGAGTTTTTAGTTATTGCGTACGAAGCTGGAGCTGATTTTAACGATGCATTTCGCGAAGAAGCATCACTCATACAAGACCATGTATTTCACGTTCTTATAAGGTTGCACGCACGCAGCTGTCAAGTTGGCTATGAAGTATTGGCACTAATAAAGAATGGCTTTGCCGATGCTGCTCACGCACGTTGGCGCACCTTACATGAGAACGCTGTCGTAGCTTTTATTATTGCTAAATACGGCCAAGAAATAGCTGAGCGTTATTCTCTCCACGAAGTGATTGAATCTTATAAGGCTATGTTAGAGTATCAGGAAAACTTATCAGCCTTACATTTAGAGCCAATTTCCGAAGAAGAGCTAGAAAAAACCAAGACCATTTATGATAGCTTAATCCAACAGTATGGTTCCCACTTTAAAGATCAATACGGGTGGGCGATTGGAATCCTAGGTGATGGTAGAGTCTCATTCAAACGTCTGGAAAGCGAAGCCGGATTAGCTCATCTTCGTCCTTATTATAGAATGGCAAGCCATAATGTTCACGCTAACGTCAAAGGTTCTACATTTAATCTAGGTATCGCTCCACATTCGGAACCGTGTCTACTCGCTGGTCCTTCCGATTATGGATTTACCGACCCAGCGCATGGCACCGCAATATCTCTCATGCAAGTTACTACAGCACTATTACTCACTCGTCCCAACATTGACCGGATGGTAATAATTAAAATTCTTGAAAAGTTGGAAAATAGAATTGGTGAGGAGTTCCTTAGAATACAACATAAGCTAGAAGATGAAATTAAACCGTGATTCACTGGGTAGACTCTAGCTAAACCAAAAGGCTATTTAAGAGGTGGTTTTGCCCCCCTCTTTTCCTTAAGGGCGGAGGGTGGGTACAGATAAATATAAGGGGTGGCGGGCGGGAATAGATATAAATGGAAAGTAATATTCCGTCATCTTGTTACTCAGGCATTGGTAATGTGAGCTCGTCGAGTTCATAACCCATTGCAGTAAGTAGCGCCAGCCATGTATAATGATACGAATCCCGGCACTCACAATAATCCTCATACCATATAAGGAGAAGAGAAATTTGAATATACTACTTGTTTGCCCCGAGTACCCGGATACACTCTGGAGCTTTAAGCACGCCATAAGATTCATTTTTAAACGGGCGAATTTCCCTCCTCTAGGTCTATTAACTGTTGCCGCCATGCTTCCCCCTGAGTGGGTAAAAAAACTTGTAGATATAAATACAGATCCCTTAAATGACGATGACATCAAGTGGGCTGACTATGTGTTTATCAGCGCTATGGCGGTGCAGCAAAATTCAGCAAGAGAGGTCATTAACAGGTGTAAGAAATTTGGCACTAAGATTGTCGCTGGTGGTCCCCTTTTTACTACCGGGTACGAGCATTTTGGTTTTGATGATATAGACCATCTGGTACTTAGTGAAGCAGAAAATACACTGCCATTGTTCTTAGAAGATTTAGAGAAGGGATGTGCCAGGCATATTTATAAATCTAAGGTACGACCAGATATAACGAC
>CAZOUZ010000109.1:3409-6452 GCA_964583115.1 uncultured Dehalococcoidales bacterium | reverse complement strand
AGCATCTTGCGGTTGATTTCAATCCCTGATTTTTTCAAGCCGTCAATAAACTGTCCGTAGGTAACTCCGTGTGCCCTGCTGGCGGCATTGATTCGCGAAATCCACAGTCGCCTCATATCACCTTTACGCTCTTTACGGTGAGCATAAGCGTAGCTGAGCGACTTAAGCATAGCTTCATGAGCCCGGCGGTACAGGCTGTGCCTGGTGGCCCTCTGTCCTTTTGTCATCGCCAGCACTTTTTTATGACGGCGGTGAGCGGTTACACCTCTTTTTACTCGTGGCAAGGTACTTCTCCTCTGATATTACCCGTTGGGTAAAAGTCTGCTTATTCTTTTTCTGTCACTGGCGTCCAGCTGGAGTTTGTCATCGTAGAGGCGCTTGGTGCGCGCCGGTTTGCGGCGGCGCAGATGACTCTTCCCTATCTTGATACGCATAATTTTACCGGTGCCGGTAATGTGGAAGCGGCGTTTCGCCCCTTTATGGGTCTTTATTTTCGGCATCTAGGCTTCCTTTACCTCTTCCTTTATTTTTTCCGTCTTCGGTTTCTGAATCGCTATCGGTGACAGGACCACGTTCATTCTTCTACCCTCCATCGCCGGTTTCCCTTCGACGGAGGCGACCTCCGTTAACGAGTCCGCCATCCTCTGCAGCAGTCTAACACCAAGGTCAGGGTGGGTAATTTCACGACCCCTGAACAGTATCGTTACCTTTACTTTATCTCCGCCATCCAGCAGCTTCTTGGCCAATCTTGCTTTGGACTCAAAGTCATGGGCGCCAATCTTGGGCCGCAGCCGCACTTCTCTGAGGAGGGAAATCTTCTGGCCTTTTTTGGCTTCCCGTTCCTTCTTAGCCTGCTCGTACTTGTACTTCCCGTAGTCAAGCAGGCGGCATACCGGCGGCGTTGCAGTAGGAGCAACCTCGACAAGGTCGAGGTTCTGATTTTTAGCTACCTCGCGCGCCTGGTACAAAGGCATAATTCCAAGCTGTTCCCCTTTGTCCCCTACCAGGCGAACTTCCTTAGCTTTTATCTCGGCATTAACACGCAGCTTCTTAACTATGTTCCGATTTACCTCCTGCTTAACAAAGCTATGTTGCGAAATGAACTATATCACATTATTCAAAGCTAATCAAATTGAAATATTTATTTAATGTCCTCTAATCTATCGGTTACGGCTATTTTAACACTTTTAATGAAACTGTCGATAGTTTGAGGCGGTAGCTGTTCTCCGGTGCGGAGTCGCACCGATACGCTGGAATCGGCTATTTCCTTATCGCCGACTACCAGCATGCACGGCACCTTGTCGAGCTGCGCCTGCCTGATTTTCTGGTTTATTCTTTCCGAGCGGGCATCCGTTTTTACCCTTATGCCGGCTTTTTTAAGTTCGGCTTCGACTTTACCGGCGTAGTCAAGGTGGCGGTCCGCCACCGGAATAATCACTGCCTGCACCGGAGCCAGCCATACCGGGAAAGCCCCGGCATAATGCTCGATAAGAAGTCCGAAGAAGCGTTCCCAGGCCCCGAGCAGGGCGCGGTGTATCATATAGGGACGGTGCTCATGCCCGTCGGCTCCGGCATAGACAAGGTCGAAGCGCTCCGGGAGATTAAAGTCAAACTGTATCGTCGTCATCTGCCATTCCCGACCGATAGCGTCTTCTATCTTGATATCTATCTTTGGCCCGTAAAAAGCCCCGCCGCCTTTGTCCACATCATATTCCACCTTTTCCTCTTCAAGGACTTTACGAAGGGCGTCCTCTGCCTGTTGCCATTGCTCTTCGGTGCCTATCGCTTTCTCCGGGCGGGTTGAGAGGTAGACCCGGTACTTCTCGAAGCCGAAAGCCTGCCACATGTGGATGGAAAAGCGGTATACCTCGGCAATTTCACTTTCCACCTGTTCCGGCGTGCAGATAATATGGGCGTCGTCCTGGGTGAAGCCGCGTGTCCGCAGCAGGCCGAGCAGCACTCCGCTGCGCTCGTAGCGGTAGACTGTGCCGAGTTCTGCCCAGCGCAGCGGCAAATCACGGTAGGAGCGCGTCTGGGACTTGTATACCAGCATGTGGAACGGACAGTTCATCGGTTTGATATAATACTGATGTTCGTCGATATCAATGGGCGAGTACATATTCTCCTGATAAAAGTCAAGGTGTCCGCTTGTCTCCCACAGCTTGCTGAGTCCGATATGGGGTGAGTAGAGAAGCTCGTAGCCATTGGCGAAGTGTTCCTGCCGCCAGAACTCCTCGATAATGGCGCGAATCCGGCCGGCTTTCGGGCCGTAGATAATAAGCCCACTTCCCACTTCTTCGGGAGTGATGTAGAGGTTGAGCTGCCGGTTCAGGCGGCGGTGGTCGCGTGTCTCCATTTCCTCGAGCTGTTTGAGGTGCTTGTCAAGGGCTTCCCCGGTAGCGAAAGCGACGCCGTATATGCGCTGTAGCATCGGATTGCGCTCGCTGCCGCGCCAGTAAGCCCCGGCGGTACTGATAAGCTTGAAAGCCTTTATCTCACCGGTGGACTTCAGGTGGGGCCCGCGGCACATATCCACAAAGGCACCCTGCCGGTACACGGTCACCTTTTCATCGGGAAGCTCCTCTATCAGTTCCAGCTTGTAAGGCTGGTCGGCGAAGAGCTCTTTAGCTTCTTCTTTTGTCAGTTCTTCCCTGCTGAACGGGGAGTCCGAGGCGATTATTTTGCCCATTTCAGCCTCGATTAGCGGCAGGTCTTCAGGGGTAAGAGTGCGGGGTAATTCGAAGTCGTAGTAGAAGCCGTTTTCAATAGCCGGGCCGATGCCGAATTTGACATCGGGGAAAATAGACTGGACTGCCTCGGCCATAACATGTGAGGCGGAGTGCCGCATTATCTCCAGCTTTTCATCTTCCCCGGCTTTCTTTTCTTTGTTGACGCTCATTAACTGAATCCTCTAGCCCGTAAAACAAAAACCTCCCACCCGGTTCAAGGAGGAGAGGCTATCGGTACTACTGTCATTACCCTGCATATATGAAGTCCATGCCTTCACGCAGCAGGCTCGAGCCTTAAACCTTCATTAATTATA
>CAZOUZ010000109.1:0-3309 GCA_964583115.1 uncultured Dehalococcoidales bacterium | reverse complement strand
TGCAATCACTTCAGGTTGCCCGGTTCATCCTTAAAAGCATATAATGTTTTGTTACATACATGATGAAGAAAGTCTTTCCCATTCTAGCTCTTTCTATGTTCTCTTCAACCCTGGGAATAGGGATAGTAATGCCTCTTTTACCCCTCTATATCACCGAAATGGGTGCCAGTGGGGTATGGCTGGGCGTGATTGTCTCCTCTTATGCTATCTCTAATGCCATTTCGGTGCCGTTCGCCGGCAGATTGTCCGACCTGAAAGGCAGGAAGGTGTTTCTGGTATTCGGGCTGCTGGCGTATTCCCTGATTTCACTCTGTTACATAATTTCGACCGATGTTTTATTACTGGTGGTTGTGCGCTTTTTTCACGGAATTGCGGGCGCTATGACGATACCGGTAGCCGTTGCCTATCTCGGCGACCTCTCACCGAAAGGCGAAGAGGGAAGGTGGATGGGATATGCCAATGCCGCCTTCTTTAGCGGTTTTGGCTTTGGTCCGCTGATGGGCGGGCTGGTAACGGAAAACTTCGGGATGAATATCGCTTTCATGGTGATGGCCGGCCTGAACATGCTTGCGTTTCTCATTGTCCTGTTCTTCCTTCCCCGGGTTCAGGAAAGAAAGAAGGGAGAGGAATTCAATCTTTCACTCAAAGATATGAGCGCCAGCAGTGTGGTCAGAGGTCTTTTTACCGTACGGGTGGGAGAAGCACTGGGAAGAGGCAGCATGTTCACCTTTCTTCCTATCTTCAGTGTGGGAATCGGCCTCAGCATCAGTCTTATCGGCGCCCTGGTATCCGTCAACACCCTCTCGATAACCCTGTTCTCCCCGATTGCCGGGCTGATAGCCGACCGGTTTAGCCGGAGGGCGCTGGCAATCCTGGGGATAACCGGATTCGGGCTGCTGATTTTACTAATCCCTTTTGCCGGGAATTTCTGGCAGATTTTGATTATATTGCTGGCCCAGGGTCTTGTTGTCTCTCTCTATGTTTCCGCAAGCAATGCTATCGGCGTGGACGAGGGCAGAAAGTTCGGTATGGGTTCCGTAGTGTCGGTAATGTTCCTGGGAATGGGTATCGGAATGGGTATCGGACCTATAATCGCCGGATGGATAGAAGAATTGCTGAGTCTGCGAGTCGTGTTTTACTGGGGCGGGACTATATGCCTTGTCGGTGCCGGCCTGTTCTCCTGGTTTATCAGGCGGTATCAGGAAAACCGAGAACTTTTGCCACCTCAGGCGTGAGCAGGCGTGTTGACAAAGAAAAATTCTTATGCTAGAGTTAGCCCACGAAGGTTGGATATATAGAGATGAACTACAACTCCCGGGAAGAATATTATAGCTGTTTCAAGTTTCGGTGTGCATAAGGCACGCTTGGGAGGCTTTTACGCAAAAATGCAGTTCATCAGCTAATAAATTCGGTCAGGAAGATTTTATAAAACCCTCTCAAGCGGAGGGTTTTACCATTTAAAAATAGTATATAATTGTTGAGGAATAAGATTTACGGTAATTAGACCGGAAATATTGAACGCAGGATAGCGATAGATGAAAAAAGTAAGACTACAACCTGGCAGCGGCGGCTATGATATTATCATCGGCCCGGGCCTGCTCGGGCAGGCCGGCGCTATGCTTAAGGAGATAGGTTTCAGCGGGAAGCTGGTTATCGTAACCGATTCCAGGGTGAAAAAGCTGTATGGTGACGGACTTAAGCTAGACCTTGAAAACGGCGGCTTCGAAGTATTGCTGTTAGAAGTACCGGAGGGAGAAGAGCAGAAGTCCCTCGATACCGCCGGAAGGCTGTACAATGAGCTGACCGATTTCTATGCCGAAAGGACGACGCCTGTCCTGGCTCTCGGCGGCGGTGTTATCGGCGACCTGGCAGGGTTTGTTGCCGCTACCTATATGCGGGGGGTCCCGCTTGTACAGCTTCCGACAACATTGCTGGCGCAGGGCGATAGCAGCATCGGCGGCAAGGTTGCCGTGAACCACGGCAGGCTGAAAAACAAAATCGGGGCTTTCTATCATCCGAGAATAACCATCTCCGATTTGAATACACTGAAAAGTCTTTCTCCGAGAGAGCTTTCAAACGGCATGGCTGAGATAATAAAGCACGGCGTAATCCTGGACGGGAAGTTCTTTGACTATATTGAAGATAACCTTGATAAAGTGATTGCGCTCGATGATGAAGTTATGGAGGAAGTCGTCTCCCGCTCGGCGGAAATTAAAGCCGGGGTTGTGGAGAAGGACGAGTTTGACCTGGGACTGAGGAATATTCTGAACTGCGGTCATACTGTCGGGCACGCTGTGGAGTCGGTCTCTGGACTGAAAATCTGGCACGGTGAGGCTGTTGCCGTCGGTATGCTGGTCGAGGCGGGGATTTCAAACAGGCTTGGTATACTGAATGAGGACGAATTGAAGAGGCTGAAGGAGGTTGTTAAAAGGGCCGGCCTGCCGACTCAACTCCCTGCCCTCCGGACTGAAACTATAATCGAGGCGATGAGACACGACAAGAAGAACGTGCGGGGTAAAATAAGATTTGTTTTGCCGAAAAAAATAGGAGAGGTATTAATAACCGACGAAGTGGATACTTCTCTTGTAGAAGAGGTGCTGGGGGAGTGGAATGAGCGGGCCTAAAATCTGCGTTTCTATTGTAAATAACGACCCTGAAGCCGTGAGCGAAATCGAGGCGCTGGCTGACCTCTACGAGGTTCGGATTGACCTTATCGGCGACGGCTGGGAAGAGCTTGTCCCGCAGCTAAGGAAGCCTTGGATTGCCTGTAACCGGACTGCCGATGAAGGCGGAAAGTGGCAGGGAAACGAGGCAAGGCGGGTGGAAAAACTCCTCCAGGCGGTTGAACTGGGCGCAGATATAGTCGATATCGAGCTAAGGACAAGAAACCTCGATAAAATAATGCAGGCGATAAAGAAAAGGACGAAGTGTTTGATGTCCTATCATGACGTGGAGAAGACGCCCTCACTTGAAGAGATGAGAGAAATCGTGCAGAGGCAGTTAAGCGCCGGTGCCGATATCTGCAAGGTGGTTACCACCGCCCGGGCGTTCGAGGACAATACGACCGTCCTCCGGCTTATCCGGGAGTTTCCCGGATTGAGGCTGGTGTCCTTTGCGATGGGACCTCTCGGAGGTATAAGCCGGGTGCTCTGCCCGCTTGCCGGCGGCGATTTCACCTACGCCTCAATCGAGAGCGGCAAAGAATCGGCCCCGGGGCAGATTACGGTGAAGGATTTAACTAAAATATATGAAATGGTGAAAGAATGACGAACAGTATATCAGGTAAAACAAAGGTCTGTGGAATAATCG
>CAZOUZ010000108.1:0-6573 GCA_964583115.1 uncultured Dehalococcoidales bacterium | reverse complement strand
GGGTTTTTGAATACATCGAGGAAACAATTCGCCCCGGCATGACCGAAAAAGAGGTAGCCTGGGAGCTTGAGAAATTCCACCGCGAGCACGGCAGCCAGGCGCTGCCATTCGAGATTATCGTCGCCTCCGGCCCCAACGCCGCCCTGCCCCACGCCAGGCCCTCGGAGAAAAAAATAAACTCCGGGGAGCCGGTGGTAATCGATATGGGCGGCAGGGTTGAGGGCTATTGCAGCGACTTCACCCGCACCCTCTGCCCCGGCGAACCGGATGATACTTTCAAGAAGGTTTACGATACCGTCCTCGGAGCGCAGCTTGCCGCCGAAGAACTAATCAGGGAAGGAATGAGCGGTCAGGAGGCGGATGGGTTCGCCAGGACGGTTATCGAGGAAGCCGGCTATGCCGAAGCCTTCGGCCACTCGCTAGGTCATGGCATCGGGCTTGCCGAGCACGAACAGCCCCGCCTGGGCCCGAGCTCAACGGACATTCTCGTCCCGGGAATGGTATTCTCAATCGAGCCCGGCATTTACCTGCCGGGGTGGGGAGGAGTCAGGATTGAGGACCTGGCGGTAATGGAAAAGGATACACTAAAAGTGCTCACAACGGGCAGAAAATAAATATCACTGGAGCGGAAAGAATGATAAGTGGCAGTGAACTGAGAAAAGGGGTTATTATCGACCTGGACGGCACTCTCTATCAGGTCATCGAATACCAGCACGTCAAGATGAAGCGGACCGCCCTGGCGAAGGTAAAACTCCGCGATATAGAAGGCGGCCATACCATTGAGCAGAGCTTTCAATCGGATGCCAGGTTCACCCGGGTCCGGCTTGAGTTCAGGGGTATGCAGTATTTATATAATGACGGCGGCCTGTACTACTTTATGGACGAGGAGAACTTCGAGCAGATGCCGCTCAACGCCGACCAGCTCGGTGATGCCATCAGCTACCTGAAGGAAGGCACGTCGGTGCAGGTATCTACCTACAAAGGCAAGCTGATAGGCGTCGAGATGCCACTGAATGTCAACCTTGAAGTAACCGAGACCGGTCCCGGCTTCAAAGGGGATACCGCCACCGCCGGCAACAAGCCAGCGACACTGGAGACCGGCATCACTGTCCAGGTCCCTCTGTTCATTAACGAGGGGAACATTATAAAGGTCGATACCCGCGACGGCAGCTACATAGAAAGGGTATCCCAGGGCTAGCACCGGAAGCAAAAACTACCGAAGGAGTCAGATTGCCTGAATTTTTGAAAGCCGATTTCCATATCCACACCAGGTACTCGATGGACTGCAATACGTCCCTTGAAGATATAATAGAACGCTGCCTGAAAATGCAAATAAACTGTATCGCCATAGCCGACCACGGCAATATCGAAGGCGCCCTGGAAATGCAGGCTATGGCCCCCTTTAAAGTGATTGTCGCCGAGGAAATCCTGACCCCTCACGGCGAGATAATGGGGATGTTCCTGAAGGAAGGCGTCCCCAGCGGCATCTCTATCGAGGAGGCAATATCCCGCATCAGGGAGCAGGACGGTCTGGTCAGTTTACCCCACCCCTTCGACCCCTTCCGGGGACTCAAGCTGAACGACAGCAAAATGGAAGAGCTTGCCGGGCAACTCGATGCCCTGGAAGTGTTTAACGCCAGGAGCCCTCTGCCTATCGGGGAAAGCAAAGCGCAAGCCCTTGCCAGTAAATACGACCTGCCGGTAACCGCCGGCAGTGATTCCCATACTCTTAGAGAAATCGGCTTCACCTATGTCAGGATGCCCGGGTTTACCGGTAAAGACGATTTCCTTGAAGCCCTGAGAAAAGGCAGGATTTCGCAGCGCCGGTCGAACATCTTCGTGCACTTCGGCAGCAGCTGGGCAAACCTGAAGAGACTGTTTTAAAGGACGGCGATGATGTACAGATTCGGCTGGTTCTCTACCGGCAGAGACGAGGCAGCCAGAGACTTATTGGTTGCAGCACAGGAAAGCATCAATCACGGGGAGATTGAAGGCGAGATAGACTTTGTTTTTTGCAGTCGGGAACCCGGCGAGGCGGCAGAGAGCGATGCCTTCATAAAACTCGTCCAGGACTACGGCATCCCGCTGGTCTGTCTCTCTTACCAGAAGTTCAGGGCGGAGATAGGTGAGCAAAACCCGGAACCTTCGGCGCCGATGCCGCAGTGGCGGCTCGACTATGACCGCGAGGTTATGAGTCGGTTACAGGACTTCGACCCTGGAGTCTGCGTCCTAGCCGGTTATATGCTGATTACGGGCGAGGAACTCTGCCGGAAATACGATATGATTAACCTTCACCCGGCGCTCCCGGGCGGACCCGTCGGCACCTGGCAGCAGGTAATCTGGCAGCTTATTGAAAGTGAAGCAGAGGAGACCGGAGTATTAATGCACCTTGTAATTCCCGAACTCGACAAGGGACCTGTAGTAACCTACTGCAAATTCTCGATAAGGGGTGAACCATTCGACAGACTCTGGCAGGAAATAGAGGGTCACTCCGTGGAGCAGATTAAACAGGATGAAGGTAAAGACAACGCATTATTCAAACTCATCCGCAAACACGGGCTGACAAGGGAATTTCCCCTGATAATAGCCACCCTGAAGGCTTTCAGCCTGGGCAAAATAAAGATAACCTCAGAAAAACAGGTTGTCGATGCTGAAAGCAGACCGATAAAGGGGTATAATCTAACTGAAGAGATAGATAAACAGGTAAAAGGCCTTCTTTAGAACCGACAATCATTAAAATAAGAAAAATATCGAAAAGGCAAAGCCTTTCAGACAAATACGGAGTGCCTGAGGAGGGCGGAGCCTCCCCACTTTATGAAAATTTGAGGCTGTCTGAAAATATTAAATTGTCATTCCCGACCTGAGCGGGAATCCAGATTCCCGGAACCGGCTTGAATTAGTGGATTCCCGCCCCCGTATCAAGTACGGGGCAAGCTTTCGCGGGAATGACATCAAAAAGCGGAAATGACAAATAAAAGCAGGGAGCCTAAGAGGGCAAAACCTCTTGAATAACAAAAGGGGTGTTTAAGAGGGGCGAAGCCCCTCTTCAGAAAAAACCTTCCCTCCCGATTGCATCGGGAGGGATTAAGGGGATAGGGCTACACAAATCTAAAGGGGGGTGTTAAAGATAAACAATTTCATCGCTTTCGACCTCGAAGGACCACTGTCCCCTCAGGATAACGCCTATGATTTAATGAAGCTGTTCCCCGACGGGGAAAAGATTTTCGAGGTTATCAGCCGCTACGATGACCTGCTGGCACTGGAAGAGAAGGAGGGCTACGAACCCGGCGATACCCTGGCCCTTATCGTGCCCTTCCTCGTCCTCCACGATATTTCCGAGAATGATATAAGCAGCCTGGCAATGAAAGCCAGGCTGACCGGCGGAGCCGCCGACCTTATCTACAACCTGCAGCTGGACGGATTTAAGACCTTTTGCATCAGCACCAGCTACCAGCAATTTGCACTGCACATCACACAGAAGCTGGGCATCTACGCCCACAATGTTGCCTGTACGACCTTCCCGCTAAACAGTTTCCGCGACTCGCTGACGAAGGAAGAAGCCGACCTGCTTCGGCAGGCCGAGAAAGACATCCTTAAACTGCATCCGCCGAAGGACGACAAGCATATCAAGGCAGTGCTGGACAGTTTTTACTGGGAGAAACTGCCGGTAACCGGCATAGGGACGGCGATACAGAAGGTCAAACCCACCGGCGGACGCCGCAAGGTTGCCGCCCTGGAGAAGTTCGCCGAAACCCAAGACCAGCCCCTTTCGCGGTGGGCGGCAGTGGGAGACAGCATTACCGATTTTAGAATGCTCCAGGCGGTTGACGAAGCCGGAGGGCTGGCAATCGCCTTCAATGCCAACGAGTACGCCCTGCCCGCGGCAACGATGAGCCTTGCCTCCACCTCCATCGCCGACCTGCGGGAAGTCCTGCAGACCTGGCAGAAGAGCCAGCGCAAAGGCGTGGAAAAACTGGTCAAACAGGAGGAAAAAGCTGCAAATAAAGGAGACACGGAAAACTTCCACTGGCTCGCAGGCAGAAAAGACCTCGATGATATCATCGCCCTCCACAAGAGACTGAGACGCCTGGTTAGAGAAGACGCCGGGAAGTTGGGATAAGTATATATGGCAGAGATTGAAGATTGGCTACAAGACCCTCTCATGGAAATTGACAAAGGTTCTTACCAATATCGCAAACTAAAGAACTCTAAGGATAATCAGAATGACCGCTGGCGTAGTTTTCACTTTGCTACAAGACTTAAACTAGATGGAGCAGACTATTTTTGCAGACAAGCACTTGGGGCAGCAAGCAGACCGGATGATTTAGGTTTGCCTTTATTAGCACACAGACTAATAAGGTGGTATTTGGATGCATTCTTTTTCGAGCTAATGGCTACTTACGACACTCTCTTACAAGAATTGAACACCGTCTATGCCTACGATTTGCAATTGAAACCAGATGCTGTCCGCTTGAACAAGATAAAAGACAAGTTACCTAATGAATTATTTAAATGTGTGGTAGAAGAACGGAAGAAAGATTGGTTTTGTAAAATCCAATGGTACAGAAACACAGCAACTCATCATTATACTGTTCCGCTAAGGACTGACACAATATTTGTCGGAGATATATTAAATTATTCGAAACACCGAGTCTCCATGCATTACTTTGACGATTCCGGAAACTCAAAATATGAACCAATTGAAAGATGCAAGGAATATCTGGTGGAGATGGCTACATTTGTCAGAGAAACATGGTCAAAAATGATAACGGAGTTTGAATAAATGGGGGTAAGTAGAGAGTTTAAGAGAGGTAAAGCCCTCCTTAGAATTCCTTAAAGGGCGGCGGGCGGGAATAGATATAAAACGAACTGTCATTCCCGCGAAGGCGGGAATCCAATAATATTAACCTTGCTCAGTAATCTGGATTCCGGATCAAGTCCGGAATGACATATGTAATACTGCTGCCGTAATGATGATATGATGGAGTAAAATGGGGTGTTTAAGAGGGTAAAAGCCTCCTGAACAATAAAAGGGGAGTTTAAGAGGGGCGAAGCCCCTCTTCAGAAAAAACTTTCCCCTTCCCCTTTGAAAGGGGAAGGGGATTAAGGGGATAGGGTTTTATAAATAATGAGCGATATTAAAGTGGTCGGGCTGGGGGCGCTGAACATGGACTACATCTACCGGGTGGAGTCCCTTCCGGGAGACGGAGAATCGGCAGACATTCCCGAATACAGGGAAACCGAGATGGAACTGGTCGGCGCTTTTCCCGGCGGCTCGGCAGCCAACACTATCTACGGACTGGCAAAACTGGGAGTGAAAACAGGCTTCATCGGCACTGTCGGCGGTGACGATGCTGACGGCAAAGAAATGCTCGAAGACTTCAAAAAAGTCGGCGTGGATACCGGTCAAATCAGGGTAAAACCAGAGGCAAAAACAGGCTTTACAAAATGCCTTATAGATAAGCTCAGCTTCCGCTCCATCCATGTCTCGCCGGAGGCAAATAATCTGCTTACGATAGACGACCTCGATGCTGGTTATGTAAACAAGGCAGAGATACTCCACATTTCTTCCTTCGTCGATAACAGGCAATTTGAAATGCTGCTTGAACTCATACCCGAATTAAACCCCGCCGTCAAAATCAGTTTCTCACCCGGCACGCTCTATGCCACCAGAGGGCTTAAAACTCTCGCCCCGATACTGGAGAGGACGCACGTCCTTTTTCTCAACGGGGATGAAATCCGGCAGATGACCGGACAGGACATCCACAAAGGAGCCGAAATCTGCCTCAAGCACGGCTGCCATATTGTTGCCGTCACCCTCGGCAAAGGGACCAGACTGAAAAACGTTATTGCCAGCGGCTATATAAGAGACACCGACAACGAATACATAGTCGAACCCTCCGGCAAAAAGGAGGTACCCGCCCCGGATACCACCGGCGCTGGAGATGCTTTCGCCGCCGGTTTTTTATATGGTTTTTTTCAAGGAAGTGATTTAAAAGAGTGCGGGCATCTAGGTAATATTGTCGCCCAGTTCTCCATCCAGAAAATAGGGGCTAGAGATGGACTGCCCACCCTCGACGAGCTGTCCAAACGCTACAAAATATAACCTCACCCCCCGCCTGCCAAAGTCCCGATAAAGTCGGGACGGCGGGCAGGCCTGTATCCCCCTCTCGAAGACGATTGTTGCGAGGATATGAGGTTAAAAGTCTCCCAACTGACCCCTCTCTTTTTACGAGAGAAGGGTTTATTCGATCCTCTGGCCTGGACCCTAGCCGCAATCGAGGTCAAGCTTCTCCCGAGCTTGTTTGCTATCTCTTCAAACTCAATTCCCCTCTTACAATAGAGAACAAGCTGTTTATCATCTTCTTTACTCCAAGACCTCCACTTGTTAATCCCCCTGTTTCTTCTCAGGTTCGAACGCCGGGCTCTTAAGGTTATACCCTTCCAACTCCTGCCGGGAAGAACTGCCATCAGGATATCCACTGGTGACGACTGATACATTACTCGCAGCAATTCGTCTTCTTCTTCCGACCGGCGCCTCTCCAATTTGCCCATCTAAATCGACCGTGTAAG
>CAZOUZ010000107.1:0-6583 GCA_964583115.1 uncultured Dehalococcoidales bacterium | reverse complement strand
TGGTCAATAAGTACCTCGGCAAGGATGACCCCAAGTGGATGAAAGCGTTGAAGGATATAACCCCGTTCATGCTTGAGGACTGCTGTATGGGAATATGGGTGCCGGCAGAAGAACTTTATACCTGCTGGTGGCCCTGGTTCCAGAACTTCCATGGTTGCGCTTGGGTAGGCTACTTCACACCGGAGCAATACACCTACTGGGCCTGGATAGATACCGACATGAAAGAGCGCATGTTAGGGCAATAAGCGCGTATCTCGCCGAGAGGCGATAAAGTAAAGATAAGGTAAAAAAGAAGGGGATTGGAGAGTTCTCCAATCCCCTTCTTCAAATCCGGGTCTTCTAAAGAAGTGGATTAATATCTGCTGGTTTAAAGAGCGCTGGCCCTGCCATAAGAACCGGAGTGCTGCAGGTTTTCTTTCCCAGCCTAGCAGCTTAGTTAACTTACCTCACCTTTTCCCACCCCCAGAGCCCTGGGGGAAGCTAGCTTTGCGGCAGGGCCAGCCAAGGAGATGACACCTTTTAAAGCAACAGACCGAAATAACTACAAGCGGTCGTTAAATTCACCTCAATACCAATATAAGAATAATCCATTTCCTCCAGATTTGTCAAACTGGAAAAAGGGGCTGGAGGGCTCAAACTCTCCAGCCTTTTGTGTCATTC
Source organism: uncultured Dehalococcoidales bacterium (assembly GCA_964583115.1). GTDB lineage: Bacteria > Chloroflexota > Dehalococcoidia > Dehalococcoidales > UBA2162 > CAYVOV01. Next base: position 5,923 of record CAZOUZ010000107.1, on the reverse strand, counting down.
CTTACCCGCTGCCCGAACGCGATCAGGGCAGGCCTTTCTTTCAGCTTTTCCACTGCCTTTCCAGATAATCCCCGGGCGCTACCTTCAACGCCCCGTGTACCCGGAAGACGGCTGAAAAGGGCGTTAAATTGAAAGACGCACGGGTGGTATGGTATCATCTTTTATCTCTTAAAAGGTAGCTTTTGAAGGTATCAGCAGTCAGGGATGAGCCGGTTATGAGATTTACTAAAATTCAGGGCGCGGGAAACGATTACATACTGGTAGAGACCAGTGATGCGCAGCGCGATTGGTCAAAGGTAGCTGTAGCTATGCTGGACCGTCACTACGGCATCGGCGCTGACGGCTTGCTGCTGCTGCTACTTTCGAGTGTCGCTGACTTTCAGATGCGCATATTCAATGTTGACGGCTCTGAGTCCAACACCTGTGGTAACGGACTGAGATGCATGGTCAAATACTTTGCGGATAGGGGACTGGCCGGTTCCGGAGCACGGGAAATATCAGCGGAAACAATGTCCGGGGTACGAAGAGCCAGAGTTTTCAGGACGGGAGGCAGGATAACAAAAATTCAGACAGGCATGGGAGTACCGGAATTCGGAGAAGGCGATATCCCGGTGGCAATCGGAGAAGACAGGGGAAGGTTAGTTGACATAAAACATATGCTGAATTACCCGCTCACCATTGACCGCACAGAGCTAAATCTGAGCCTGGTTTCTATGGGGAATCCGCACGCCGTTTACTTCCACAAGGACACGCTGGCCGACTTTCCGTTAACACGACTGGGACCGAAAGTGGAGAGACATAAGATTTTCCCTGCCAGAGCAAACTTTGAAATTGCCAGGATAGTAAGCCGGAATACAGTAGAAGCCAGGATATGGGAAAGGGGAGTAGGGGAGACACTGGCTAGCGGCAGCGGCGCTTGCGCCATAACCGTTGCCGCTCACGTGCTCGGCTATGTCGATAACAAAGTAGAGGTAAAACTGCCCGGCGGCACCCTGGAGGTCGAGTGGGACGGAGCGGGAGAGGTGTTTCTCAGCGGTCCGGCGGAAACGGTGTTCGCCGGAGAATGGCCCGACGGAAACCGGGACTAAGAACAGACCGGTCAAATAACCAAGACGAGGTGCGATTGAAATGAGAAAAGCGAAAAGAATTGAAAATTTACCGCCGTATCTTTTTGTGGAAATTACCAAGAAGATTGCCGAGAAAAGGGCCAGGGGCGAAGAGGTAATCAGCTTTGCCATCGGCGACCCTGATACACCGACACCGCCTCACATTATAGAAAAATTGTGCCAGGCGGCGCACGACCCGGCAAATCACCGCTATCCGGAGTCGGACAGCATGCCGGAGCTGCGCCGGGCTATCGCCGAATGGTACAAAAAACGCTTCGACGTCTCTCTAGACCCGGATACGGAGGTGCTGCCTCTCATCGGGGCAAAAGAGGGCATCGCCCATATCGCTTTCTGCTTTATCGACCAGGGAGATATCGCCCTGGTGCCTGACCCGGCTTACCCGGTCTATTCTATCGGCACGATGTTAGCCGGCGGCGAGTCTTACTATCTGCCGCTGACGGACGAGAACAATTTCCTACCTGACTTTAACAGTGTGCCCGAGGACGTACTGAAAAAGACGAAGCTGCTCTGGATAAACTACCCGAACAATCCGACCGCCGCCGTTGCCGACCTCGGTTTCTTCAACAGGACGGTTGAGTTTGCCCGACAGCACGATATAGGCGTCTGCCACGACGGGCCGTATACCGAGGTAGCCTTCGACGGCTACCAGCCGGTCAGCTTTTTGCAGGCGGACGGGGCCAGGGATGTCGGCGTGGAGTTTCACTCGCTGTCAAAAAGCTATAACATGACCGGCTGGCGGATAGGAATGGTGGTAGGCAATGCCGAGATGGTGGGCGCCCTGAAAACACTCAAGTCGAACATGGACTCGGGTATTCCCCAGGCTATCCAGTACGCCGCCATCGAAGCCCTGAATGGGCCCCAGGACTGCATTCAGGAGCATAACACTACTTATCAGAGGCGGCGCGACCTGGTGATTGATATGCTGAACAGCATCGGCATTGAAGCCAGAGCGCCGAAAGCGAGCCTCTATGTCTGGGCAAAAGTCCCCGAAGGCTATAACTCCGTGGACTTCGCCACCGCTTTACTGGAGCAGGTAGGAGTGGTGGTAACACCCGGAATAGGCTACGGCAAGAGCGGTGAAGGTTACGTGCGGCTGTCGCTGACCATACCCGATGCCGGACTGGTGAAAGGCCTGTCGCTGCTTGCCGGGTGGCGTGACAGTAAAAACAAGTTCAAGATAAAAGGTGTTTGACATAATAAATGGAGACACTATGTTTAAGAAGATTGACCACATAGAAATACTGCCCGGAGACCTGGAAAGGTCTCTAAAGTTCTACACGGAAATCCTCGGTTTCAAAGTGAACTGGAGGTTCAAACCGGTAAATGCGCCCATCGAGGAGATTGTTTTTATCGAACTCGGCGGCACGCAGATTGAGCTTTTTTCTTACAAAGGGCCGGCGGCTCCGCCGTCCGCCGGGGAGCAGTGGCAGGTAGGCCCCCGGAGAATCGGCCTCCTGGTGGAGGATATGGACAAAGCGGTTGAATACCTAAAGTCCCGAGGGGTGGAAATCAGCAGCGGGCCGAGGACTACCGGGGAGGACCTGAAACTGGCCGAGATAAAAGACCCGGACGGGCTGGCAATCGAACTGATACAGCGCTGATGAAGGAGGCGTGCTATTAGCCGGACGATAATCACCGTACAGGAAACAAGGGAGCGGGCGTTCCTGGTAGGAGTAGCCACCAGGAAAGCTGCCAGCGGATGGTCGGCAGAAGACTCCCTGAAAGAGCTGGCGCAACTAGCCGGCTCGGCGGGGGCCGAGGTAGTGGGGGAGCTGGTCCAGCGGTTGCCCGTGCCCACTAAAACGCACTATATCGGCCAGGGGAAGCTTGACGAGCTATCGGCGCTGAAGAGCACCGCCGGGTATAATGTGGTAATCTTCGACGACGAGCTTTCGCCGCTGCAGCAGCGCAACCTGGAAAACGCCCTCCAGGTGAAGGTAATCGACCGCGCAACCCTGATTCTCGATATTTTTGCCAGACGTGCCCGGACCCGGGAAGGGCAGTTGCAGGTGGAGCTTGCCCAGCACCAGTACCTGTACCCTCGCCTCGCCGGACAGTGGAGCCACCTCGAGAGGCTCGGCGGCGGCATCGGCACACGGGGACCCGGCGAATCACAGCTTGAGACCGACCGGCGTATTATCCAGAAGAAAATACACCGCCTGAAACAGCAGATTGAGCAGGTCAGGAAACACCGCCTGCTTTACCGTCAGAAGAGAAAGAAGAGCGGCATTCCCGTGGTTGCCCTGGTGGGCTATACCAACACCGGCAAAAGCACTCTGCTCAACGCCCTCAGCCGGTCGGAGGTCTTTGCCGACGACAAACTATTCGCTACCCTCGACCCCACCACCCGGCGCCTCGTCCTGCCCGATAAGACCACCGTCCTGATGACCGATACCGTCGGTTTCATCAGGAAACTGCCGCCGGCTATCGTCACCGCTTTCCGGGCAACCCTCGAAGAACTGACCGAAGCCAGTATGCTGGTCCACGTGGTTGATTTATCTTCACCGGATGCCGCGGAACAATGCCAGGCGGTGGAAGATATCCTCGCCGACCTCGAACTGACGGACAAGCCCAGAGTTACCGCCCTGAATAAAATCGACCTGCTGCTCGACCGCTCCCGGGCCTGGAGCGAGGAAGAAGCGGTCGGTTACCTCTCCGACCAGCCGGTCCCGACGGCGACAAACACGGTGCTTATTTCCGCCGGCAAAAAGTGGGGATTTGCAAAGCTTCTCGGCCTTATCAGCCGGATTTTAAGCCGGACCGCCGCTTCCGTCTGACACCCCCGAAAATGACGCTCTGTAATCGAAAATTAGCCCCCTTAAATTATTTCCGAGGGGTAAACTACCTTTTTACAATTATATGGCAGTATTTTGCCGTTTTCCAGCTGTTCTTCAAGATAACGGGGTCTCTGCCATCCTCACCCTCTTAATCTTCCTCTCCTTACCTCTTATTCCCCCTCCTTATTAAGGAAAGACATAAATTGGGGCATTTAAGAGAGGCAAAGCTCTATTACAATTACGGTCGGGAGTTTAAGAGGGGCAAAGCCCCTTGAATAGCAAAAGGGGTGTTTAAGAGAGGCATTAGCCCCTCTTCCAAAAAAACCTCCCCCCTCCCTTGCTAAGGGCTTTGTATCAAAAGTCGTCATTCCCGTGAAGACGGGAATCCAGATTGGTACGGTCAGTCACGATTTCTGGATTCCCACCTGCGTGGGAATGACAAAAAGACTTAAGAACGGTACTTGTGATACAACTCCCTTGCTAAAGGTCATGCCATGAAAGTAGTATGTCCATGTCACCCTGAGTCCCGATTGGTCGGGACGAAGGGTCTGGGGGAGGGGTAGTGTCTACCTGTATTCACCCCACCCAGAGATTCTTCGTCACTTCGTTCCTCAGAATGACATTTTAGGCAAAGCTATTGCTAAGGGGAAGGGAGATACGGGGGGATAGGGTTCTATAAATACAGAAGATTACATAATGTGTCCTGCGAAATTTTTACCCGCCTTTATGCTATAATGGTCGGACTAAAACGACCACGAGGACATGGAGGGAAAGAAAATGACAGGCCGCCGATTTCACGATAGTATTGACCCGCACCGAAGAGTGCGCATGCTGAGCAGCGAAGACCGCGCCAGGTGGCTGCATGCCGACGACCTGGTGAAAGAGTCCGGCATCAGCCAGGGAATGACCTGCATCGACCTCGGCTGCGGCGCCGGTGCTCTATCATTCCCGCTGGTAAACGCCACCGGCGAAGAGGGCGCCGTCTATGCCGTTGATACCAGCGCCGAAGCTCTCGACCACATCAGGGCGAAGGACCCGCCGGAAAACCTGAAGACGGTAAATAGTGAAGCCGCCCGGACCGGACTGGAAAGCGGCATCGCCGATTTCTGCTTTATGTTATTGCTCCTTCACGAGGTGGAACAGCCGGAAAGGGTACTTGCCGAGGCATACCGCCTGCTCAAGCCGGGCGGAAAGGCAGTGGCACTGGAATGGAGAGAAGATGCGGAAATACCGATGCCGCCGCGCAACGAGCGGATAGGTAAGGAAAAAATTGAGCCGCTTATGACCGGAGCCGGTCTATCGGACCTGGAATACAAGGAGTGGGGGAAAAGCCGGTATATAATGACCGGCAGTAAAAACACGTCCGGCTGACCCCTTTATACATCTTCTCCAGTCGTGTTATTTTATGTCAACCGTTTACAGTCGTTTTATTGGTTCGCACTATATATGTTATGTAGGATTAGGCATATCGAAGCCGGTTTTGTGCCCTACTTATGAATAAAAGAACGAGCGCACCTTTTTTGCAGGCTTGGTTCAGGATGAAAAAAGGCTTACCTACTGGGCTAAAGCTCCAACTGCGTTTAGTAACTGCATTGAGGACACAATTTGGATAATAGCAGCAGCAAGTAATAATACGGTAGCAACAGCTATTCCTATCGTCCAGCACTTAAGTTTATTTGTTGATTTAACGAGATTTTTAGTTTGTTTAAGTAAAGCTTCAGAAATATGGGCTAGTACCAATGGTATATCTTCTTCGTCATCTATATCGTCAACGGTTAGAAAGTCATCTTCATTTTCCATCTTCGTCACCCCCTGCCCGGAGTATATCACAGGGAAACTTGTTTGTTGACAAGCTTCTGTTGAAACATTATTATCTGTTTACTAAAAATAAGGAGATTTATAAAATGGCGGAAAAGAAATACGCAAAACACATAGTACCGGCACCGATTTCAAGAGTGCCACTCGAAGGCTACGCCTGGGACTCTCTGTACGCCCACCAGGGCGAGATGGAAGCTGATT
>CAZOUZ010000106.1:0-6752 GCA_964583115.1 uncultured Dehalococcoidales bacterium | reverse complement strand
CAGGGCTGCCCTGGAGATGTCTTCCGTAGTACCCATCCGTTTGAATGGGACGGCTTCCTGCGCCATCTCATTTTGATGGGCTACTACGTCTTTTACGCCCGGGCCGGAAAAAACGGCTGACATATCGGTGAGGACCATCCCGGGGTGAATAGCGTTTACGCAGACATTGTAGGGGGCAAGCGCCGCAGCCGCAGAACGCGTTACCGATAACTGTGCCGCTTTGGAAGCGCAGTAATGGAAATTAACGGGTCCGGTGTCGAAAGCAGCCACGGACACTATGTTGATGATTTTACCGTAGTTATTCTCTTTCATACAGGGGGCGACTGCCTGAATAGTGAGGAATGTCCCCTTGCAGTTTATATCCATCACCCTGTCCCATTCTTCTTCGGTTGTCTCCTCCAGGGGCGTCGGTTTGGTGCCTATCCCGGCGCAGTTGACCAGGATATCCACCTTGCCGAATTTACCGATTGCCTGCCCCACCATATCCTTTACCTGCCGGCTGTCCGAGATATCGCAATGCACATAAAGGGCATCCCTTCCTTTTTTGGAGATTTCGTCCACTGTTTTCTTCGCTTCCTCATCGAGAACATCGGCGATAACTGCGGCGCAGCCTTCATCGGCAAACCTGAGGGCGATGGCTCTCCCCATTCCCCTGGCGCCTCCGGTGATTACAGCAACCCTGTTGGGAAGTAACATCCGTTGCCTCCTTATTTACATAATATACGATAATTGAAAATCAAGCCCTTTTATTATGCCGGCGGTGGCGGTGTCGGCCGGTTGGCGATTTCCTCTTCGGTCAGTTCCTCAAGCTCGGGCAGCAAGGCATACTTGCCCATCGTCAGAATGACCATAAACATAAACGGTTTATCCACTCTCTTGAAGTTAAGCGGACAGTGGGGCAGTCCCGGCGGGATGACGACAAACTGGGTGCTGTTGATTATGTGTTTTTCACCATTCAGCCCCATATACAGCTCCACCTCCCCGCCGAAGTCGCGTATGTCCAGCGGGTTGCCGCCGATGAAGCACAGCACTTCATAGGAAGGGTGTGCGTGAGGTTCCTCTACCATAAACAGGGGCTCCGTAATGCAGTGATAGTTCACGTGCAAATCGATATTCAGGTTATCATAAGTCGAGAATATCGAATCTACAAAGTGTCCCTTTCTAATAAGTTTATCCTCTTTGATGAACAAATGGTCGTATTCTGATTCAGCCACTTTCTCATATCCTCCTTCTTTTTTATTAACGCGGGGTAATCCCCGGTCGCCCGCTTATAGCATTAGCATGCCGCCGTCCACGCTGAGGGTCTGTCCCACGATATCGCCTGCGGCGTCCGAAGCCAGGAAGACCACGGTATTGGCTATATCCTGGGGCTCGGTAAGCCTCCCCAGCGGTATGTTCTTTGCAAAACCGTCCAGCATTCCGGGAGGTGCCTGGCGCGCAAAACCGGTATTCGCCAGACCGGGGGCTACGCTGTTTACGTTTATCCCTGAGGATGCCACCCCTTTAGCTATCGACTTGGTGAAAGCTATAACCCCGGCTTTAGCCGCGGCGTAAACGGGAGTAATATCTCCTCCCTCTATACCGGCGCCCGAGGATATGTTGATAATCTTGCCGTACTTGCGCTCAATCATGCCGGACAGGACCGCCCTGGTACAGTTCATTACCCCCTTGAGGTTGATATTTATATCCGCGTCACACTCCGCTTCGGTCATTTCCAGGAACGGTTTCGGCGGGGTGCAGGCTCCGGCATTGTTTACCAGTATATCTATCCTGCCGAATTGCTCCAGCGCCGCCTTTACCATATCTTTCACTTCGGTGCTGCCGGATACATCGGCTTTAACAGCGATAGACTTGCGCCCCAGGGCTTCTATCTCGGCCGATGTCTGTTTCGCTCCTTCCAGGTCTATATCGGCGACGACCACGTCGCAGCCGTCTTTCGCCAGCGTCAGCGCTATCGCTTTGCCGAAACCTATCTGGCTGCCGGCTCCGGTCACGAGTGCCACTTTACCTTCTAAGCCAGACTCCATTGTTTCCTCCTTCACAGGCATGATTCCGGTTATTAAAGGACTATTCCTTCGCCGTTATATAGTTACTGGACTCCGAGGATTGATTGGGGTCGAATGTTTTCTTTATCTTCCTCAGCCACAGGTGGTAGTTGCAGGTATGCGGCCCGTACATATCGTGGAGCTTATCGCTCCAGACGTGCTGGGGTACTCCGAAGCGCCCCTCTATCGCCGTTTTATTCGCCTCCCTGTCGAGCATTCCCTGGACTCTTTCTATGTGGTCGGGACTTTGCGGAGTGTACCGGATTAATATTTCACCATGACCGGTATGCCCGTGCTCAATCGACTGCACAAACGGATAACAGGCGTCATCCAGCAGGAGTCCCTGCTTGACCAGGTCTTCCTTCAGATAGGACGAATGCTGAATGTACCTGGTCATCAGGGGGAACAGGTCGGTGCCCCCGACCGTTCCTCCACCCCATCCCGTAGCCCGGGTCGTCTCCCTGATAGAGGCTACCGTCCTGATGAAACGCCACAGGAAACCGCGCCCCATTTCGGGGTCTTCCACCGGTTTCAGAGACCAGGCGCCGGTCTCCTCCATAATTATCTCCAGCACCCGCTTTTTATACTCGAAGTCCCTCGGCGAGTTCCCCATTATCTCAATCATAAAGCCCGGCCCCTGTACCTGCTCACTGAACTGTTTGTAGTATTTAATATCCTCTTCATTGTCCGTTGCTGCGTTCGAAGCCATCATGGCGGTATTAAAACCCATCAGCTCGAAGGCTATTTCACTCTCTCCGATTTTCTGCACCGCCTCAATCAGCTTGTCCACGTTCTCGAAGGACAGATACCGAATCATAAAGCCCGGCGGTATATAGCTCGGGGTATAGTTGGGGCAGACTCCCTCCATCGGGAACCTTGCCGGCCCCGCCCAGTGGTATACTTTCTGCGCCGCCTTGGTAAACACGCCGAGACCTCCCAGCGGCACCGTGTTACCTCTGATTATGCCCCGCAGGGACGGACCCGGCCCATCGCCGCAGAACCACTCGTCCAGCGACCCCAGCGAACCCATTCGGACTATTTCCCCGTCCCCCGTTACCCACTCCAGAGCAAGCTGGTTTCTCTCTCCGTAGCTGCCGCTCTGGCTTAAATGTCCGAGGTTGACGTGTGCCGCCAGCGGCAGCGCCGAGCAGTTGGAGCCGGCTCCGGTAACGTTGCAGTTCAAGCCCCTTTTCATCAGTTCGGCTTGCAGTTGACCGTAAATCACGTAGGGTTCGACCACCGCGTACATGCTTTTTTCATTGATTTCCAGTATCCGGTTCATCCTCCTCAGGTCCATCTTGATGCAGCCCGGCCCGGTAGGGTCGCAGTAAAGCCAGCCCGTGCTCGATGCTTTGTACTGTATCCCGTGCTTGTTGCAGAGCTTGACCAGTGCCTGCACCTCCGCGGTATCCTTGGGAAGCGTAATGGCTTCGAACCTGGGTAAATATGTATCTTCGCCTGTCGTCGCTTTCCGTATCGGGAAAGGGTACGACTCTATCACCACCGGGTCTTCGGAAATATTTTCCGGTCCCACCACGTCTTCAAGCGCTTTATAAACATCTCTCTCCAGAGCCATAATACGACCTCCTTCTAGACTGCTTTCTCCAGCAGCTCGACGATATCATAAGTCTTGAGGCTGCTCCCGCTTGCCTTGATGGCATCTCTGAAACTCTGCTCGCAGCCGGGGCAGGCGGTAACTATCGCCTCGGCGCCGGTGGCTTCAGCTTCGGCGATTCTCTGCTGTGCCGTCCACCCGGCGAACTCGGGGTTCGATTCCCTCACCCCACCTCCGGCGCCGCAGCACCAGGCGTATTCCTTGATTCTGTCCATCTCGGCAAGCTTCAGGCCGGGAATACTCTTCAGGACGTCCCTCGGCGGTTCGTAAACACCGTAGGTGCCCCGCCGGTATTTTTTCGGCGGGTCGAATATGCGTATATGCCCGGGTATTTCTTTTCCTTCCCAGTGTATATACGGCTCTCCCATCCTGCCGAGGTAACAGGGGTCGTGATAGGTGACCGTGGCGGCGACCTTCTTCGCCGGCTTCAGCTTGCCCTCTTTTATCAGGCGGTCGAAGTACTCCGAGGTATGCAGCACCTCGATGTCACCTTTCATGCCGAACTTATCGCACAGTACCTTGAAGGCTTGATAGCAATCGGCGCAGCCCGTCACCAGTATTTCAGCCCCCGCTTTCCTGAACATCTCCATATTCTGCTTTGCCTGCCGGAGGAAGTCTTCCTTGTAGCCCATCTGGTAAGCCCGGCCGCCGCAGCAGGCTTCGTTTTCTCCGCCGATGCCGACATCGACACCGGCTTTCTGCAGCAGTGAAACGGTGCCTCTGGCTATTTTCCACAAGTCCTCATCGAAACTCGTCCGGCACCCGGCATGGTAAATAACCTTCGCATTCTGTTTGGTAAAGTCTTTTACGTCCAGCCCCTCGGCCCAGTCGCCCCTCTTCGCTTTCGACCCCGGCACCATCGTGTTCTGCTTCCGCAGGCTGTTGATTACGCTGTCCAGGGCGGGGAGGGTATGTCCGTCTTCCACACATTTAATCCGGAACTCGCTTATCGGGTCTATCACCTCCATATCCATAGCATACTTACACGATACGTCACAGGCGCCGCACATCTGGCAGTTATAGACCACCTCCAGCAGCTTGTCCGAGTAGTCGATTCTGCCCTCCATCATGGCTACCTGAAAGACCATTCTGCCGCCGGCGGAATAGGTATGGAAGTTATACCTGGCTATGCTGGGGCAGACATTCACGTGGTCATATCCCAACGCCATTTCCAGGGGTATGAATTTACAGGCCGAGCACCGGCGGCACGTTTCCATATCACTTCTGTAATCCTCTAGCACCATATCTTTGCCTCCTTAAACTTGTCCGTCCCGGACTCTCTCCCCCTGACGGGCGTTAAAAACACAGTTTCCCCGGGTTCATAATATTATCGGGGTCGACTATCGTCTTGACCCTGCGCAAAGCGGCGACGGTGGCGGCGTCTTTGTTCATGATTGTTTCGGTGCTTTCGCCGTAAGGCCTTGAGAAAAACGCCCCCTTTGCCATCAGGCTGTTGATAGTACCGGCGGCTAGCTCCCTGACCCGTTCCGACTCCTTCCGGTTCTCCGGGTCGTAAAACAGGTTGAATTCACAGTGAAGGTTGGAGCCCTGCACCAGAGGCTGCACGTAAACACCCATATCCGAAGACGGGTAGCCGGCAGCATCGACCGCATCATACATAGCGTCTATTATACCCGGCAGCTTATCGTGGATGGTTATAAAGAATATGTCCTGGCAGGCGCCCTTCCGGCGGAGCTTCCAGTACGGCTCCCCGGAGGGGCGCTGGACCGCCTTCAGTAATTCGGAAGCCGTGACCCCGCCGATTGCCTGCACCGGCTCCACCCCGACCCGCTGGGCTACATCCTTTACGTCCTCTATCTGGCCGCTTACCCTTTCTTCAGGCAGGTAATCATAGCCGGCAAGGTTGTAAAAGAGTATCCACTGTGGCAGGGCGTCCTTTATAGCCCGGTAATCACCGGGACGTTTCTTTGCCATTATAGCCGCCAGGTTGGAGTTATTCATTATAAAGCATTCATTACCCAGCCTCAGTCTCACCAGCCAGTGCGCCATATCTATTATCCTGTCGAGCTGCGAGGAGCCGATAAGGAAAGGCTCTTCGAGCCTGGGCAGTATTTCGCACCTTACCGATGCGCAGGTGACGATGCCCATCGTCCCCTGCGCTCCCTGGATAATCCTGTACCAGGAAGCTGTGGACGGCCCGGCTGCCTCCACCTGCGCTCCTCCGGCTGCCCACTGCTCCTCTATGTTGCCGGGTCCCGCAGCCGCTCCGGTGCGGAACATGTCGCCGGTGCCGAAGATTATCTCAACGCAGTTCAGGGGGTCGGCTATATCCCACTGGTACTGGGGCATCACCACCGGCTCTCTCTCCAGCAGGCTGCCGACAACCGATTTCGATTTCCGGGGCAGCAGCGGCATATTGAGTCTGAGCCCTGCCCTGGTTACCGCCGGTATCAGTTCGCCGAAGGTCACCCCCGGCTCGAACATGGCGACTCTGCTCTCCCGGTCAACATTAATAATCTTCTTCATCCCGCTCAAATCGACGACAACGGCTCCTCCGGTACCGGGAACGGTATCGCCGCGGAAATGGGGAGGACCCGAGCTTACCGGCACCAGCGGCGTCAAAGTCTCCTTGGCAAGATTAACTATCTTCCCCACGTCACCGGCTTCTCCCGGTTTCACCACGCATGCCGGCCTTACCGTATTAACGAAACTCATATCCCGGGAGTATTCGTTCAGCGCCGCCTGGTCGCTGCTCACGTTACCGGCACCAACAATCTTTGCCAGTTTTTCTGCTTCAATCATTTTTGTCCCCCCTAACTTTCCAGCCGGACTGAATAGCCGCTGCCAACCTGAAAATCACCGGTCTATAGAATAACAGAGACGTGTCATGACTCAATAATCACCGGCTCTCTGTTCCGTCGGTATTCAGAATACTATATCCTCATCACCCGACTGTCAAGTATCCGGCATTGCACTTCATAACCGTTACAGCAAGCTGGTTGATTCATCTGTCATTGCCAACTAAAACCGAAAAGTATCCGGCACCGCGCTTCATAACGTTACCAGTTAGGATGTCTGATTTGACGAAAATCAGGGTAGCGGTGTACCATCTTGGGGAGATTGTCCTGTTC
>CAZOUZ010000105.1:0-6760 GCA_964583115.1 uncultured Dehalococcoidales bacterium | reverse complement strand
CCAGTGAGCGTCAATGAAGCTGCCAGGCTGGGAAAGAAAACCTGCAGCATCCCGGTCTTCATGGCAGGGCCAGCGCTCGTGGAACTAATATTCTTTTGCCAGTCTCCTTTTCAGGATAAATTCATCAGAAATATAAAAGCTTACCCGCAACTTATTTCCGGGCAGCAAAAAAGGACATCATCCACCGCCTCACAATCCAGCGGTTCCAATGCTCTTCATAGGATTCATTTTTATTAATCCGATATATGGATTCCCGAGTTGTTTTACATGTTAGGCACAATTCTAGTCTGTATTTGTAAGTTTGTCAATAGTGATATCATTTGTAAATTTGCCAATCGAGTCAAAAGCGGGTTGTACAAAATGCTTGCATAATTCAGTCAGACTGTATTATCCTACGGAGTGTAACAATGATATGCGGCAGATGCGGGAAAGAGGTCCCGGAAGAGCAGATATACGCCCGCCGGGGCAGACCGATGTACGAATACTGCTTAATGCATGCGGGCCTTTTCCCCCTCGGGCATAACGGGCAGTTTAAGAAGCTACTCTACATTAAAGACAGCCGTCCCGATGTTTTCCCAGTGGTAAATGGTAGTGGCAAAGAAGCGAATTGACAGTTTGCTGTTAGACAGGGGGCTTGTAGAGAGCCGGGCAAAGGCCCAGGCTTTGATTATGGCAGGGGAAGTAATGGTTGATGGTAAAGCCGTTATCAAGGCGGGAACGCTTGTAGCCGAAGAGTCGGAGATTACTTTAACCGAGCCGCCTCCTTTTGTCAGTCGCGGCGGACTCAAGCTTGATTACGCTCTTGACCGGTTCCGGCTCGACGTTTCATCAAAAATAGCGGCTGATATCGGGGCATCAACCGGCGGCTTTACCGATTGCCTGCTCAAACGGGGAACAAGCCGGGTGTATGCTATAGACGTCGGCTACGGGCAGCTCGACTACCGTTTGAGAAAAGACTCGCGGGTGACAGTCATAGAAAGGGTAAATGCCCGCTACCCGATAACCCTGCCGGAGAAGATAGACCTGGCAACTATAGACGTTTCCTTTATCTCGGTAGAGAAGATAATACCGTCCGTGGTCCAATTATTAAATGACGACGGATATCTGGTGGTCCTTATAAAACCCCAGTTTGAAGCCAGGAGGAAGGAGGTAGGGAAGGGAGGAGTGATTAAGCAACCGGCAACACATGCCAGGGTCCTGGGGAGGTTCATCGCCTGGGCAACAGAGCAAAGCCTGAGGTTGAGGGGGCTGGCAGCCTCACCCATTCTGGGGGCTTCCGGGAACAGGGAGTTCTTCGTCCTGCTTAAGTTGACATAATGATTAATAAAGATGTTTCTCTTCAGGTAGAGAAGATAAATATCGAAGGCAGACTTTACCTGCCCGGCAGGGGAGAGCGGACTCCCTATCCCGCCGTCTGTGTCTGTCACGGTATACCATCCGGGAACCCTCCGGACCCCAGCGACGGAGGCTACCCTTTACTTGCCGAAAGAATCTGCAACGAGGGTTTCGCCGTGCTCATTTTCAATTTCAGGGGGACGGGTAATAGCGGCGGCAATATTGATATGGCGGGCTGGACAAGAGACCTGAAAGCTGCTATCGATTATCTATGCGCTCTCTCCGAGATAGACAAGCCCCGCCTGTCACTGCTCGGCTTCAGCGGCGGGGCGGCGGTCTCGGTATACGCGGCGTCACAGGATAAGAGGGTTTCCGCCGTTATCGCCTGCGCCTGCCCGGCGGAGTTCAATTTCAGCGACCCTTTACCCATCATCGACCGGTTCCGCAGCATCGGTGCCATCAGGGACAGTAACTTTCCTCAGTCCGCCGAAGAATGGATTAACGGCTTCAGGCTGGTCAGCCCGGTCGAAGCTGCAGCCGGGATTGCCCCTAGACCTCTGCTGCTGGTGCACGGCAACCGGGATGAAGTCGTGAATGTAAGCCAGGCTTACAAGCTGTACGCCGGGGCGGGGGAGCCAAAGCAGATAATAGTAGTTGACGGAGCCGGTCACAGGTTGCGGCAGAATGACCGGGCAATGGCGATTGTTATTGACTGGCTGAAGTCCTGGAACTCAAACTGAATATTCTCTCCGGCAGCCTCACCCTTCTTGCTCCTCCGGGAATGGGGAGTTTTGTTTTCCGGTTAAGTTGTGGTATAAATGGCAACAAGGACCGTGGCTCTGAAATCAAATCGGTGGCCAAGGAGGTAAGCAATAATGAAAATACTAACGGCGGTTGCCTCAATTTTCGGTATTGCCTTTATCGGCGTTTTTATATGGGCAATATCAACTTCAGGCAAACTGAACGAAACCCAGGAGATATTATCCTCTACCGAAGCCGAACTGGCAACGGTGACTGCGGAGCTCGAAGACACTGAAGACAGGCTGGCAGACACAACTAACGAGTTGACCAGTACCAAGAGAGACCTGTCAGATACCAGGGATGAACTGTCAGATGCCAAGAATGAACTGTCCGATACCAAGAGGGAACTTGCAAATACCAAGAACGAGCTAAGTAGTACTGCGGATCAGTTGACCAGTACCAAGAGCGAGCTGGCGAGCACGCAACAGGAGCTTGACATAACCCAAGAGACATTAAGCGGACTGGGTATTACTTTATTTGAGAGCAACGAATGTACTGATGTTCACCTGGTGGACAACTCCGGGGCAATGAATCCTACCTGGGCAGAGCTAAAAGCTTTCCTGGCTAAAGACAAAACCGATAAAAATACCTACGTAAGAAATGTTTACGATTGTTCGCAATTTTCCAGGGATGTTCACAACAATGCCGAAGCGGCTGGAATCCGTTCCGCAGAGATACAGGTCTGGTGGTCTAATTCCAAGACGGGTCATGCCCTGAATGCCTTCCTGACGACCGACTACGGACTGGTCTATGTCGACTGTATCGGGAGGGACCTCGGTACCCGCGTAAAAGTCGGAAAAGTGTACCGTGGCGTCAATATACAGAGTATTAAACCAGCCAATATCAGAAAGGACGCCTGGTGGGATAATCTGAGTTCATATTACTACATATCAGCAGGTAGCGGTGGAGAAACAAAGACGGCAAGTATCAAGATTTACTGGTAAAAAGAACAGGGCGAATTGACCTTTAGGCAAACAATGGTTTATACTTTAATAGGGTAAGTTCTTGTTGGAGACTACAGAGAGGCAGGCAAGCTTGCGAGAGTCTTGCGGAGTTGTCGGTGTTTACGCTCCTAGCGAAGATGTAGCCCGTGTTACCTTTTTCGCCCTGTTTGCCCTCCAGCACCGCGGACAAGAGAGCGCCGGCATCGCTACCACCGATGGCAAAAAGCTCCAGCTTTATGCCGATATGGGACTTGTTTCCCAGGTATTCGATGAAGAATCGTTAAGCCAGCTTACCGGCAATATCGCCATCGGCCACACTCGCTATTCCACCCGGGGTTCCAGCCGGGTAATCAACTGCCAGCCAATTGCAGTCGGCGAAGAGCCAAACATTCTGGCAGTTGCCCACAATGGAAACATCGTCAATGCCGAAAACCTTTATAAAAGCCTTTCCGACCAGGGTTACACCTTTCACACCTCCACGGATACCGAAGTCATCGCCAATTTAATCCAGTCCTCTCCGGGAGATGACTGGGTGGACAAGATAAGATTTGCCATGCACCGGCTTCAGGGTGCCTACTCACTGACTCTATTGACCAATGACCGTTTGTTCGGAGTCCGAGACCCCTTTGGAGTACGCCCTCTGTGCCTGGGGACTCTTAACGGGGGATGGGTCCTGGCTTCGGAGACCTGTGCCCTCGACCACATCGGAGCCGACTTTGTCCGGGAGATTGAACCCGGTGAAATAATCAGTATAGATTCAAACGGCGTCCAGAGTTACCGTGAGGACTCGGAAAAGAAAGCTCTATGCATCTTCGAGTATATTTACTTCGCCCGCCCTGACAGCACGATTAACGGACGGCTGCTCTATCAGGCACGGCAGGCAATGGGAGCCGGACTGGCTGACGAGCACCCGGTAGATGCCGATATTGTCATGGGTGTACCCGATTCGGCAACGGCTGCCGGGGTCGGCTATTCCCACCGGTCAGGGATACCTCTTGCCGAGGGGCTGATTAAAAACCGCTATGTGGGACGCACCTTCATCAATCCCGACCAGCGAATCAGGGACCTCGGCGTCAAGCTGAAGTTCAACCCCCTTACCCAGATACTGCATGACCAGAGGGTAGTAGTGGTTGACGATAGCATTGTCCGCGGGACGACCACGCCTCAGGTGATAAAACTGCTGAGAAAAGCGGGGGCTAAAGAAGTGCACATCCGCATCTGCGCGCCGCCAATCCGCTTTCCCTGTTTCTTCGGCGTTGATATGGCTACCCGCTGGGAGCTAATCGCCGCCCATAAAACAATCCCTGCGATTAAAGACTTTATCGATGCCGATTCGCTGGGCTACCTGAGTATCGACGGGCTGATTAAGGCGGTAGCCCTGCCAAAGGACATTTTCTGTATGGCTTGCTTCACCGGCAATTACCCGATACCGGTCCAGATTCAGATGGACAAACTCGCCCTTGAAGCCACGCTGGCAGACCAGGAAGCGTCTTTTAACGTCAGGCTGCGGTAAGCTAAAATTCTTCACCCCTTTAGCCTCAGCACCGTTAGCCGTGATTCTATTGACATAACCCGTTAATTAACAGTAATCTTATGGAAAGGGCAGGGGGCAGGCGGCTCACTGTCCTTCGCTATTAAAAGCGCCGGAGCAGGAGAAAATGAAGCTGGATTTCTCTAAACTAGACAGGGCTTTTAACCCGAAATGTATGGCCGTAGTGGGAGATAGACCGAATGGGCTATGGCTTAATATGAACAAGGGTTTTCCGGGTAAAGTCTATTCCGTCCAGGTGAACCCGGAGACGGCGAAGGCTATTGAAGCCGCCGGGATAGAAAACTATTCGAGCCTGGTGGACATCCCGGAGCCAATAGACCTGGTGATTGTATCGGCGCCGAGGGTTGCCGCTCTCCAGCTTCTGGAGGACTGCATCAAAAAGGACGTCGGCTGTGTCCATTTCTTTACCGCCGGTTTCTCCGAGACCGACACCGAGGAAGGAGAAGAGCTCGAACGAAAGATTACCGAGAAAGCAAAAGCGGCGAACCTTCACCTTGTCGGGCCTAACTGCATGGGAATCTACAATGCCGCCCTCGGAATAGGGCAGAATATGTGGAAATACGCCGGCTCTTCAGCGCCGATAGGCCTTATCTCCCAGAGCGGCACCCACGCCACTACCTTCGGGCAGCAGGCGCACCTGCAGGGGATGGATATGAATAAGGCGGTGAGCTTCGGCAACGGAATCGTGCTCGATTCCCCCGATTACCTGGAGTACTTCGACTACGACCCGGAGATTAAGGTCATCGGTATGTACCTTGAAGGGGTAAAAGACGGCAGAAGGTTCTTCAAGGTATTGAAAGAGGTATCCGCCCGGAAGCCGGTGGTGATATGGAAGGGAGGAAGGACGGACGAAGGAGACCGGGCTATTGCCTCGCACACCGGCTCACTGGCCGTTTCCAGAGCAGTATGGAGCGCAGCGATAAAGCAGTGCGGAGCGGTGCAGGTATCCGGAATGGAGGAGCTTGTCGACACTCTGAAAGCCTTGCTCTATCTCCCGCCGGTTTTCGGTGACAGGGTAGGTATTGCCGGCGGCTCGGGGGGACAATCGGTAGCGATTGCCGATGTTTTCGGTGAAGCCGGGCTGAAAGTGTCCCGGCTTAGCGAAGAGTCCTATGCTGAGCTGGCTACATTCTTCACCCTGATAGGCGGCGGCTGCCCCAACCCCATCGATACCGGCAACGCCAACCGCCTCCAGCTAAAACGGATAATGGAAATTCTTGAGCGAGACCCCAATATAGATAACCTGGTGCTGCAGTCAGGCGCCCAGTGGATTATGCATGAAACGCCGAAGAGCGATTTCGAACTGATGGGTAATCTCAGGAAAAGTACCCCGAAACCGGTAATGACTATCGTCCCTTACTCCACACCGGAGACTATGGAGAAAGCACTAAAGGATATGAAAACCTACCAGGAAAGCGGCGTGCCCGCCTTTCCCTCAATCGAGCGCGGAGCCCGCGCCCTCAAAAACGCCTACGACTACTACCGGAATAAAAAGGGGTAGTTTATGAAACCCCCTTAGTCCCCCTTTGGTCTTGCCCTAAAAGTCGTGTGTCAATGTCACCCTGAGTCCCGATTTGTCGGGACGAAGGGTCTGGGGGTGGTGGGACTGTGTATGCATTACATTCCCCACCCGCAGATTCTTCGTCATCCCGATTCCATCGGGATTCCTCAGAATGACATTTGAGGCAAGGCTTCCCCCTTTACAAAGGGGGAAACATATTTATCTATTTTTATCTATTCCCACCCGCTTGCCTCCGCCCCGATGCAATCGGGGCTACGCGCAAGCAGGCCGCCCTTAAGGAAACTTAAGAGGGGGCTAACGCCCCCTCTTAGATGCCCCTGCTTTCACTTTACTCTGTCGGCTGCTGCCCCTGCCACTGGTGGCGGTAGATTTCCATCATAATGAAGCTGAAGCCGTCGCGGTCGAGCCGCCCGCAGGGGACAAAGCCACATTTTTTGAAGCAGTTCCGCGCCCTTTTGTTCCAGTCCAGGGTCTTCAGGTGAATCCGGCTGATATCCGTCTTGCTGAAGATACGGTCTACCAGGGTGCTGACGACGTCGGCGCCGTAGCCCCTGTCCCAGTAGTCGCGGTCGCCAATCATAATACCAAGCTCGGTCTCGCCCCTGA
>CAZOUZ010000104.1:0-6865 GCA_964583115.1 uncultured Dehalococcoidales bacterium | reverse complement strand
TAAAGGTGGTCACCAACTCCACTACCTATAACAGGATGAAGGGCAACTTCGATGTTAACGCCGGCGTCATTGTCGATGGTGAAAAGACCATCCGGGAAGTCGGCGGGGAAATCTTCGGACTCCTAATACAGGTGGCTAACGGAAAACAGACGAAAGCGGAGAGAAATAAACAGAACCAGTTCGCTATCCGCCAGGAGGGGTTCAACTATCCCACGCTTAAAGAGGTTGCTGATAAGGGACTGTAGCCGCGGCGGCATTCTCCGGGTCTTTCCTGTTGACAGCCGCCATAGTATAGCCTAAAATCTGCCCACAGGAATTAATCGATTTTGTTTATGTTGCAGGAGACTTTTTTAATTCTTTTTCCCTGCGCAGTTGAGCGTGAAGGAGGCAAGCTGTATGGCTGAGCTCACACCTGAAGAAAAGCTGGGGAAAATGTACGAAACATGGCTTTCACCGGAGGGAGTAGAATTTAAGAGTCCGGAGGCGGGGGAGGCTTACCGAGCCCGAGTAAACCGTCTCTGGGACGCTATCCGGCTGAAGGTGCCGGACAGGGTGCCGGTCTACTCAAACACCGGCTTTCTTCCTGCTTACCTGGATGGGGTAACGCCTGAAGAAGTGATGTATGACTATGACAAGCTTACCGCAGCCTGGAGAAAACATATCCTCCAGTTTCAGCCGGATACCTACGGAGGTTCGGGGACGCCCGGACCGGGGAAGTCCTATGAGATTCTCGACTACAAGCTCTACTTCTGGCTTGGTCACGGTGCCGACCCCGATTCGCCGTACCAGTGTGTTGAAGGCGAATATATGAAAGCCGAAGAGTATGATACCCTGATTCAGGACCCGTCCGATTTCCTGATGAGGGTCTATCTGCCCCGAATCTTCGGCAAGCTTGAGCCTTTCAGCAAGCTCTCCTCCGCGGACCGCACAGTTGAAATGCCGTTCACCAGCGCTTACCTTGCCAACTACGGTATACCGGAGGTACAGTCTGCGCTCAAAGCCCTTATCTCGGCGGGAGAAGAAGCGTTGAGGTGGCTGGAGACCGTTGCTGCCTGTGATGGTGAAATACAGGAATCGGGCTTTCCCCTCTTTTACGGCGGTTACAGTAAGGCCCCTTTTGATGTCCTGTCGGACACGCTCAGGGGGACCCGGGGGATGATGGTTGATATCTACCGCCGGCCGGACAAGCTTGTTGAAGCTATGGAAAGACTGACGCCGCTGATGGTCAGGATGGGGGTGGACGCGGCAAGGGGGTCGGGCAGGCCTCTGGTTATGTTACCCCTGCATAAAGGCGCCGACGGTTTTATGTCTGATGCGCAGTATAAAAAGTTCTACTGGCCGACACTGAAGAAAGTAATCCTGGGACTGATTGAGGAAGGGCTTGTCCCCTTCCTCTTTGCCGAGGGCGGCTATGATACCCGCCTGGAAATCATTAAGGAATTACCGGAGGGCAGGACGGTATGGCAGTTTGACTTCACGGATATGGCGAAGGCAAAGGAAATACTCGGCAAGACTGCCTGCCTGGTCGGAAATGTGCCTCTCAGCTTGCTGAATACCGGCACACCGGAGGAAGTCAGGGACTACTGCCGGAAACTTATTGATGTTGCCGGAAAAGACGGCGGCTTCATTCTGGCCAGTGGCGGGATAATTGACAAGGCAAAAGCGGAGAACGTCCGGATGATGATAGAGTTTACAAAGGAATACGGTGTATATTCCTGAGTATTTTGCTCCGGTGGGAAAGAGTTAATTTAAGGCGGGTCAAAGTGCTGTGAACTGGTCTAAGATAGCCGTTTAGTGATATATTGAATAGAGTAAAAAGGACAAATAATTTAGGAGGGTTTCTACTAATGGCGGAAGATTTGACGATGGCAGTTGCCGACCTGAAAGAAAGTGAAGCGATAAGAATAACACAGGAAGGGATAGGGACCGGTACGGACCCTAACAAAGTTCTGGCGGATGCCAGAAAGGGAATGGAAGTGGTGGGACAGCGGTTTGCTGAAGGCAGCTATTTCCTTCCTGAGTTGATATATTCTGGAGAAATTTTCAAAAATGTAGCCGAGATTATAAAACCTAAGCTCAAGACGGAAGTGCAGGCAGAGCGTCTGGGTAAGTGCGTTATCGGCACCGTGGCCGGTGACATACACGATATAGGCAAGGATATTGTTGTCTTTATGCTGGACGTCAGCGGTGTCGAGGTGTATGACCTGGGAGTGGATGTGCCGCCGCAGAAATTCGTTGACAAGATTAAGGAGACCGGGGCGCCTATCGTGGGTTTAAGCGGTTTCCTGACTCTTGCTTTTGACTCGATGAAGGAAACTGTGGATGCTATTACAGCCGCCGGACTGCGGGATAAGGTAAAGATAATGATTGGCGGCGGCCAGATTGATGATGATATACGGAGGTATGCCGATGCCGATGCCTATGGGCGGGACGCTATGACCGGTGTATCTCTGGCTAAAGAATGGCTTGGAGCAAAATAAGAGATGGCTGAAGCTCCCGGCAAATTACGCCGGAACAGGTTATAAAGTTGCCTGTTTATGACTGCGGCTGGCGGCCTCATCGTCTGCCCCAGAAGTTCCGTAGATGAGGTGGAGCCGGAAAATCTGAAGACAATGATTGATTTCACCAAAGAGTACGGCGTGTATAACTAACGCTGATTATAACCTGGGTTAAATCGGATGGAGGGAAAATGGTAAGCTATATTATAGATTTTGAGCCGATAGGACAGAGGGGGAAATGCCGGGCTGGCGAGTCTATTCTGGACTGCGCCCACCGGTTGGGCATAGATATCAGCAGTGTCTGTGCCGGACGGGGGACATGCGGCACCTGCCGAATACAGGTAACGGGCGGGAAGCTATCGAAACTGACCCCCAGTGAACGGGAAGTCTTTTCCCCTCGCGAGCTAAAAGATGGCTGGCGTCTCGCCTGCCAGGCAAGTCCTGCCGGTGACTGCCGGGTGATGATTCCACCGGAGTCGATGAGTTCTTCGCAACGGATTCAACTTGAGGGACTGGAGGTGGCTATTACCCCGGAGCCTGCCGTTAAAGCCTATCACCTCCGGCTTACGGCGCCGTCTCTATCCGACCAGCAAGCCGATGCCGACCGCCTGCTGGAAGCACTGAAAAAGCAGCACCGGATTTCCTGCCGGGATATTGATACCGCCGTCCTGCGCACCATTTCTTCGCAGCTGCGTAAATGGGACTGGGAATGCCAGGCTTCGGTCCGTGACAGTGAACTTGTGGCTCTTGGCAAGTATCCCGGTCGCCAGCTCGGGTTGGCGGTGGACCTCGGCACTACCACCATTGCCGGCTATCTGGTTGACCTGGATAGCGGTCAGACCCTTGCCTCTCAGGGAGTTATGAATCCCCAGGTCGGTTACGGCGAAGACATAATCAGTCGCATAAACTACGCCGTGAAATCGCGGCGTGATGCCAGACGACTGCAAAAGCTGGTTGCGGACAAATTGAACGAGCTGGCGTCCGACCTTTGTTCCGGCATCGGTGCCGGTGTCGACGCTATCGTTGAAGCGGTGGTCGTCGGCAATACCGCCATGCACCACCTGTTGCTCGGACTGCCGGTGAGGCAGCTTGCCCTTGCTCCATTTGCCCCTGCGGCAAGCCTTGCCCTCGATATTAAGGCGCGTGACCTCGGGCTGAAGATAGCGCCGGGAGCGTATATCCATTTTCCGCCGGTTATCGCCGGTTTTATCGGAGCCGACCACACCGCCACGCTGCTGGCTGCCGAATCTCCCGGAGTAGACGGCCCGGTAATTGTTCTTGATATAGGCACGAATACCGAGGTTTCTCTTCTGAATGGTGATAAGGTAACCGCCACCTCCTGTGCCTCCGGACCTGCTTTTGAAGGCGGTCACATCAGGCACGGTATGAGGGCGGGCAAAGGGGCTATCGAAAGGCTCCGGATAAGCGGTGAAATTATAGACTACCA
Organism: uncultured Dehalococcoidales bacterium; assembly: GCA_964583115.1. Classification (GTDB taxonomy): domain Bacteria; phylum Chloroflexota; class Dehalococcoidia; order Dehalococcoidales; family UBA2162; genus CAYVOV01. The sequence continues at coordinate 2,920 of CAZOUZ010000104.1, read as the reverse complement.
GACCATAGAGAATGCCCCGCCGACGGGTATCTGCGGGTCAGGGGTGCTGGATGCCATGGCCCAGCTTTACCTGGCGGGAGCTATTGATGAAGGCGGGCGTTTTGTGAAAAATCACCCCCGCGTCAGGCGCACCAATGACCAGGCTGAGTTCGTCATCGCCGACCGGGAAGAGCAGGACGAAGACTCCGCAATCGTTATCACTCAGAAAGATATTCGGGAGCTGCAACTGGCAAAAGCGGCGATTCGTACCGGCGTCCAGCTATTGCTTGAAGCCAACGGTCTCACCGAAGAACAGATTAAACAGGTGGTAATTGCCGGGGCTTTCGGCTCGTATATTGACCTTTCGAGTGCGGTAACCGCCGGGCTTTTACCGTCGCTGCCCCTGAGTCACTTCCGTCAGGTAGGAAATGCCGCCGGTATGGGGGCGAAGCTGGCCCTGCTCTCGCTTGCCGAACGTAAAAAAGCAATAACTCTGGCTTCCCGGGTGCGCTATCTTGAACTGGCAAGTACCCCCGCATTCAGAAATACCTTTATTGAGACCAGCTACCTCGGACGGTTTCGGATTAATAGCAGTAAGAGGGAGGTACTCGACTGATGGAAAAGAAGTGGGAAGAACTGACTCCGGACGAAAAGAGAGAAGCCAGGTTCAAGAGGTGGCTTGAGCCGCCGGCTGTTGAGTTCAATAGCCCCGAGGCTAAGGAAGCCTATAATACCAGGTTGAAAAGGCTGGCTGACGCCTACCGGATAAGGGAGCCGGACAGGGTCCCTGTCCGGTTTACCTTCGGCGATTTGCCGCTGAAGTGGGCCGGCCTGACGCTAAAGACGGCGATGTATGATTATAGCCTCCTCCGCAAAGTATGGAGGCAGTTTCTGAATGATTTCGAGATGGATACTTACAGCGGTCCCGGTATGGCGGTACTGCCGGGCAGGATATATGACCTGATTGATTACCGGCTCTATATCTGGCCGGGACACGGCCTGTCTGACGATGCCCTGGCATTCCAGTTTGTCGAGGGCGAATATATGAAAGCAGACGAATACGATACCCTGCTCAGAGACCCGTCTGATTTCTGGCTGAGAGTCTATTTACCCCGCATCTTCGGGATTTTCGAGTCGTTCAAGGAGCTCAGGCCCTACACCAGTATTATCGAACTGCCGGCAAGCTACTTCGTGCCATACTCCAGGCCGGAGGTGCAGACAACGCTCCAGACATTGATTGATGTTGGCAAGGAAATATCGAAGTACCTGGAAGTTATCGCCGAATGCAATAATGAAGCAATCAGGGCGGGAGTACCGGCTCCCGCCAGCGGCGGTATGGGAAAGGCGCCGTTCGATATCATCGGCGATACTCTCCGGGGGACTCAGGGAATAATGCTGGATATGTACCGCCAGCCGGACAAGCTGCACGAAGCTATGGACAAAATAGCTGACATAACGATTGCCAATGCCGTATCTCTGGCTAATGAGACCGGCGGCATCACGGTGGGTTTCCCTCTCCATAAGGGCGCCGACGGCTTTATGTCTCAGGAGCAGTTCGAGACCTTTTACTGGCCGTCGTTGAGAAAGGTAATGCAGGCGCTGATTGACGAAGGTATCATGCCCTCGATGTTCGCCGAGGGGAGCTATATGGAGCGGCTGGAAGCGATTAACGAGTTCCCCAGAGGTACCGTTATCTGGCGTTTTGACCAGACGGATATGGCACAGGCAAAGAAAGTTCTCGGCGATAAGTGCTGTATCTCCGGCAACGTACCTAGTTCGCTGATATCTACCGGCACGCCGGAGGAAGTGAAAGAATACTGCCGCAAGCTTATTGAGGACTGCGCTGAAGGCGGCGGCTACATACTATCAACGGGGTCGTCGGTAGATGTCGCTCCTCCGGAGAATATACGCGTTATGATGGATGCCGCAAAAGAATACGGGGTTTATAAATAAGGAGACGGAATTATGGAGACCAGGGTTGCAAGTTCTGCTAAAGAGGTAATCATCGGTGATAGCCAGCCGACAGTGCTTATCGGTGAGCGAATCAACCCCTCGGCAAACAAAAGACTTGCCGAAGCCCTGAAAACCGGCGATATCGAGGAAATTGTCCGTAAGGAAGCGATTTCCCAGGTGGAAGCCGGGGCGGATATGATAGATGTCAACGTCAGTACTTTCGGCGTCGACGAGGCAGCTTTTCTTCCCCGGGCGGTGAAGATAGCCATGGAGGCGGTGGACGTGCCGCTGTGTATTGACAGCGCCAATCCGGAGGCGTTGGAGGCAGCCCTGAGAGTTTACAAGGGGAAACCGCTGGTAAACTCTGTCAGCGGGGAAAAGCATTCTCTGGAGAAGGTTTTGCCTCTGGTAAAGGAATACGGGGCAGCCGTGGTCGGTCTGGTGCAGGATGACAAGGGCGTCCCGAAGGACACGGAGCGCCGGGTGTCCGTTGCTCATACCATAGTTGAGGGGGCTGAGGCGGCCGGCATACCCCGTGAGGATATCGTAATCGACTGTCTTGCCTTCGCCGTGGGGGCGGACACGGGTTCCGGACCGGAAGTCCTCGGTGCTATCAGACGGGTAAAGGCTGAACTGGGAGTAAATCAGACACTGGGAGCCAGCAATATATCGTTCGGCCTGCCCGACCGCGGCTCGCTCAATAACGCTTTCGCCGCCCTGATTATCGAGGCAGGCGTGACCTGTCTAATCACCAACGTGAGAAAAGAGCTCTCGGTAGCCAGAGCGGTCGACCTTATTCTCGGGCGTGATAAACGTGCCCGGTGGTACATCGAGGCGTACCGGCTTCGCCAGAGCCTGAAATAGAGGATATTTCTTTTCGGAACGAAGGAAATAGTCACGGAATAAAGAGGGGTTTTGTAAAACCCCTCTTTATTTATCGGAACCCGAAGGGCAGAAGACCACGGGTTTACCCGTGGATGAATGGGGA
>CAZOUZ010000103.1:0-6972 GCA_964583115.1 uncultured Dehalococcoidales bacterium | reverse complement strand
AATTTTTTTAAGGAATTTTGACCCGATGACAGAAACGTGGCAAAGCAAAATAGAAGAATATTGCAACAAATATAGTATACCCATTTTCCACTTATCGGATACGTTGTACGAACCTAAAGTTGTTCCAATGATACGTGGTAAAGCTTTTGAATATTCAGCTATGGACATCTTAAGCACTTTATTGCATACAAATGAATGGAGAGTAAGCAAAGCGACACCCAACGAAGAATTAGCCTATCATGATACTGATATTCGTATTTTTCATAAGCGAACTGGTAAGGTTCTTCGTGTTGAATGCAAACTTGCGAAAAAATCAGGTTATCGTTATTTTAGCGACGGTCATAGCGAAATCCGTGTAAAATGCATGAGAAGTCGTACTCTTGGCGACGCTAAAGTAAAAGAACTAGCTCCACGTTTAGGAGTAAGCGAAGAAGTACTAAAAGTACATAATGATCAGTACTTACCAGCTGATTTTGATATTGTAATCACCTCCATTGGAAATGCATTTTATAGAACAGTTGATGGCTCTTATCAATGGCAACCCAAACCTGCTGAGGAAAAATTCCTTAGAAAACTCGGAGCAGTTACCGACGATGAACTGAAGGACTTTGCGTACAATCGACTATACGTAGCTAAGACAACCGACTTGGCCGCAAGACCTAGCACAGGCGTTATTTGCTCTAGGGGTAAATGTAATAATAAAAAAGGATGCGGGTTTATTCCTAATTATCCTATTATATATTTTAACGCTACTACCAACAGTCCGACTAATGGTTGGCTGCCTATTGAGGAATCTGAAACATGGTTTAGGGATATCGTTACCTCAACTTGATTTATCAAACAGATACAATTGCTTATTCACAGTCATTTCTGAATTATAGTTCATTATAAACAATTCCCTGCCTTTATACCTGCTCCCTTTTCTTTTCGTACCATTCTTTTGGTCATCAGTCCTATTTATTGTATAATTCCATTCTTTTTCTAAAACCACGTCAGCCCATTTATACATGTCTAGTGTTTCTTGATTATTATCATAAGTTAGTAAAAATTTTAAACTATCTCTCTTTTGATAAAGGATCCTACAAAGTCGTGAATGATCTTCACGAGTAAAAGAATACGTATAGAACTTATCTTGATCCGCGTTAAAATATGGTGGGTCAATAAATAAGAATGAACCTTCTTCAGCTTCTTTTATTACTTCCTCAAAATCCAGAGCGGTTAATTTCACATCTCTTAATTTTCTCGAAGTCCTGCTTATGTTTCGCGGCCAATTTTCTGGCCGCATGCTATATTTATCTCCATAACCCCAGTAGCAGTTTTGCATATTCATTATCCCGGAATACGAGGTGCGATTCAGATAATACCAACGAACTGCCTTGCCAATATCATCAGAAGCTCGGAATTCATTCTTAAAATAATAATGCCTCTCCTTTGAGGCCTCCACACCATCAAGTCTATTTATCAATTCTTTCGGATTATCCCTTATCACTTCTAAACAATTAATTAGTTCTCTATCCGTATCATTAAGCCAATTAACATCTGCTTTGACTTTTGCAAAGAATATTGATGCTCCTCCCGCTAAAGGTTCAATATATATGCTATGTTCTGGTATATGCTCACATAGCAATTTGCGGGCGTAAAATTTACCTCCCGCATATCTAAACGGCGAATTCATTTCTTTATCTTCAGTACTCATTGCTAACTTTAGTATACATACATCACTCTACTAAATCAACCTATTTCCCCATTCATTGACATGCTTTTTGCCATTATTTTAATAACTTTATTTCAAAAATTATTATATTGCTAACACTTTCATTAATCAACTTTTCTCCCCACAAATACAAAAAGGCACCACCTCCCGGTAGTGCCCCTTTCTTAATCCGTTATTACTAATACCTACTTACTTCTCAGGTATTCGTCTATAGCCTTGGAGGCTCTTTTACCGGCGCCCATTGCGCTTATGACAGTTGCCGAGCCGGTGGCGATATCGCCGCCCGCCCAGACTCCATCTTTACTGGTCTTGCCGGTCTCGGGGTCGATTACCACCGTGCCTCTGGAGGTAACATCCAGTCCCTCGGTCGTGGAAGTAATCAGCGGGTTCGGAGTAGTCCCCAGAGCAACCACCACGGTATCCACGTCCATAATGAACTCGCTGCCGGGCTTCGGTATGGGACGGCGCCGGCCGCTGTCGTCGGGCTCGCCCAGCTCCATCTCTATACACTCCATTGCCGTTACCCAGCCCCGCTCGTTACCGATAAACCTGGTAGGATTGGTCAGCAGCTTGAAAATGATGCCTTCTTCCATGGCGTTTTCCACTTCTTCGCGCCGGGCGGGCAGCTCCGCTTCGGAGCGTCGGTAAACGATATAGACCTCATCGGCGCCGAGGCGGAGAGAGCACCTGGCGGAGTCCATCGCCACGTTGCCGCCGCCAATCACCGCCACCCTCTTCCCGATTTTCGCCACCGTATCATACTCGGGGAACTTGTATGCCTTCATCAGGTTAACGCGTGTCAGGAACTCGTTGGCGGAATAGACACCGTTAAGGTTCTCACCGGGGATGTTCATAAACATAGGCAGTCCGGCGCCGGTGCCCAGGAAAACGGCGTCATAGCCGCTTTCAAGCAGCTCGTCCACGGTATCAATCTTGCCTATCACGGAGTCCAGTTTAAGATCCACCCCCAGAGAAGTGACGTAATCCACCTCAGCCTGGACAATATCCTTGGGCATCCTGAAGGCAGGGATACCATACACCAGGACCCCGCCGGCAACGTGCAGCGCCTCGAACATGGTAACGCTGTGCCCCAGCTTGGCAAGGTCGGCAGCCACGGTAAGCCCGGCCGGTCCCGAACCGACCACCGCCACGCGCTTGCCGGTCGGCTTGACCGACTCTGCCGGTGATTCAGCCGGCTTCTTATTTTTAGTCCTGTCCCAGTCGGCTACGTACCGCTCCAGGCGGCCGATAGCGATAGGCGCCCCTCTTTTACCCAGCGTGCACTTGGACTCGCACTGCGTCTCCTGGGGGCAGACCCGCCCGCAGACACCGGGCAGGCTGTTCTTGTTCTTAAGCACCCTTGCCGCTTCGGGCATGTCACCGTCAGCGATAGCTTTAATAAAGTCGGGGATGTCTATACCTACGGGACAGCCCTCGATGCAGGGACGCTTCGGACACTGAATACAGCGGCTTGCCTCTGCCCTGGCTATTTTCGCACCGTAACCCAGGGCAACCTCATCGAAGTTTTTAGCCCGGACTTCAGGCTCCTGCAACGGCATCGGTTCGCGATTTAGATTCAATTTCGCCATACGTTGTTCTCCACTAGGGCTTCTGCCAGTCCTGGCACTCCCACACCTGTAATGACTGCATTTCCTCACCCAGATAGGCGCTTTGCCGGGCAATAAGCAGGTCCCAGTCCACCTGGTGTCCATCGAATTCAGGCCCGTGGACGCAGGCAAACCTCGTTTCGCCGCCGACGGATACCCGGCAGCAGCCGCACATCCCGGTGCCGTCAACCATTATCGGGCTGAGGTGAACGATTGTCTTGATACCGAAGGGCTTTGTCGCCCCGGAGGTGCGCATCATCATAAAAGTGCAGCCGATGGCGATTACCATATCGATTTTTTCGCCGGCGGCAACCATTTTCTCGATTTTCTCGGTTACCCATTCACCTTCCGCCTGCACGTCGTCCCCGGTTATAACCACCAGCTCATCGCTGACACTGCGCAACTTGTCTTCCCAGTAGATAAGGTTCCTGCTCCTGGCTTCGATAATCGAGATTACTTTATTGCCGGCTTCTTTCATTGCTCTGGCAATCGGCATAATACTGGCAATGCCGTAACAACCGCCGATACAGACCACCGTGCCCACCTTCTCGATAGTCGTCGGTATTCCCAGAGGCCCGACAAGGTTGGAAATCGAGTCGCCGGTCTTCAGCGACGCCAGCTTGCTGGTGGACGTCCCTACCTGCACAAAGACGATGGTAATACTGCCTTCTTCCGCATCCCAGTCGGCAATCGTCATCGGAATACGTTCTCCGTTTTCGTCAACCCTGAGCATAACGAAATGCCCCGGCTGCGCCCTCCTGGATATAGCAGGCGCCTCAATCTTGAGCAGGTGGACATTGGGCACCAGATTTTCTTTCAGTAATATTTTATACAACTTTTTCTTGCCTCCGAACCATCACTTCAGCCTGTTTTACCGCTCTTCGCCCTCTTTTTCCGCTGAGGCTTTTCTCCAGCCAGCACGCTGAATGCGCCCAGGCCCGCGCCCATAGCGCCGGGATGGAAGTAGTACAGGTTTGGCTGAGCGGCCGGCATCGAGGGATAACCGGCATCAGCCGCCTCCGCCGAGGGCTTATACTCCAGCACCGTAAACCTGGCTTTGCCTCCATCAGCCTCTTTATACAGGACAGCCGTCCCTTTACGGTCTCCGGAAGCGCACGGCCACTGAATACCGCTTTTACCCAGACGTCTGTAGGATATACCCCCGTAAATGGGGACAATATCATTTATCTCTTTCATAATCTTCGTTGGCTTATCGAAATCGAAGCCTTTATCACCCATCCTCCGGGCAATCCGGCAGGTTATCCACCAGTCGGGCTTGGAATGGCCTATCGGCTGAACCGCCTGCCTGACCATCTGTACCCGGCGCTCGGCACTGGTGAAAGTGCCTTCCTTTTCAATAAAACTCGCCGCCGGCAGAACGACATCGGCAGTCTGACTGACCGGGGACGGGAACATACCCTGGACTACCAGGAATTCCAGCCCTTTGAGTTTGCCGTGTAACACGGGGTCGTCGCCGATAACATAAGCCGCCTTGATTTTACCTTCCTGAATCGCATCGAGTATCCCGTTAAGGTCCAGTCCCGGCGCGGAGTTCAGCGAAGCGCCCCAGGCAGCTTCGAACTTCTGCTTACCGGCGGCGTCGGCCACCGGCTGATAACCGGGATAAAAATCGGGCATAACCCCCATATCGCAGGCACCCTGCACATTGTTCAGACCCGCCACCGGGATGACTCCGGCTGAGGGCTTGCCGATATTTCCGGTCAGCAGTGCCAGATTGGCAACGGCTGATACGCTGTCACTGCCGTTGTTCTGTAAGGTAAGCCCTTCACCGTAAATAATACAGGCAGGCTTACTGCCGGCATATATGTGGGCAGCTTCCATTACCCGGCTCTCGGAGACCCCGGTCACCTCCTCGACATATTCCAGGCTGAGACTGTCCAGCGACTTCTTTAGCGAATCGAACCCATCGCAGCGCTCTTTTATAAAGGATGTGTCCGCCAGTCCTTCATCTATAATAACCTTCATCATTCCGCCCAGCAGGACGAGCGCGGTACCCGGACGGTATTGCAGCCACAAATCGGCGGCATGGTTAAGGTCTGTCGGGTAAGGATTGGCGATAATCAGCCTGGCGCCGTTCTTGACCGCCCGCCTTACCTCTACCCCGACTACGGGTTGCGAGTTGCCCGTATCTGCTCCGATTGTTAAAATACACCCAGTATTCTCAATTCCGGCTATGGAATTGGTCGCCGCTCCGAAGCTAAAGTTCTTTGATAAACCGGTCATGGTCGGTGCATGATATGGCCGGGCACAGTGGTCGATATTATTGGTACCCAGCACTGCCCGGGCAAACTTCTGAATAACGTAATTATCTTCATTGGTGGTCTCGGCACAGCAGATAACGGCTACATCGTCCCCTTTATACTGACCGAGCCGGTCAGCCGCTTTATCCAGCGCCTCATCCCAGCTCGCTTCGACCTGCTTCCGCCCGCGCTTGACCATCGGTGCTTTTAACCGTTTCTGGTGGTGAACGATTTCCGGAATCCCGAACCGACCGCGCACGCAGGCTTGTCCCTTATTCACTCCATCAACCGGGGTAATCCCCGTCACTCTTTCCTCTTTAACCCCAACCTCGAGCTGGCAGCCGACCCCGCAGTAGGGGCAGGTAGTGGTCACCGAACTCTCGGCTATGCCTGCCCATTTGGCACGCCTGTCAGACAGCGCCCCGGTGGGGCAGATATCAACGCAGGCACCGCAGAAACGGCATCCCGCTTCCAGCAAAGTTTCACCGAAGGCAGTCCCGACCAGCGCCTGACTGCTCCGGTAGGTAAAGGCTATTGCCCCCAGTCCCCTCACTTCCTGGCATACCCGGACACACCGCCCGCAAAGAATACAAAGGTTATAGTCCCGCTCGAAGAAAGGGTCTCTCCGGTCGGGAGTCATCTCCCGGTACTTGTTCGGCAGTCTGAATTCACTCAGACCAACGTATTCGACCACCTTTTGCAGTTCGCATTTTCCGTTCTTGGAGCAAAACTGGCAGCCGGTAGTCACTCCCACCTTGCGGATAGTGGCCCGATACGGGTCGCATTCTCCCTTACGCTCACAGGTGAGACAGGCACTGGGATGTTTCGCCAGCATAAGTTCGAGGAAGCCCCGCCGTAACTCCTGAAGCTGGGGCGTGTTCGTCTGGACGACCATCCCATCGGTAGCCGGCGTGGTGCACGCAGTAGGGAAGCCCCGCATCCTCTCTATCTCTACGATACACATCCGACAGCCGCCATAAGGCGTCAAATAAGGATGGTAACACAATGTCGGAATATATATGTCGGCCTCTAAAGCAGACTCCAATACCGTAACGCCTTGATTTACGCTAATCTGCTTGCCATCGATAGTCAGCGTAATCTTACTCATACCAGTCTGTGCGTCCTTCCATTCGCCCTTATCTCTCCTCTAAATCACACCTCAGGCAGCGTCTTGCTTCCTCTTTCGCTCTTTCCTCATCGAAGCCGAGCACCACCTGGGCATAACCCTTGAGCCTCTTTTCAAGAGCCAGCATCCTTAACTGAGGGCGATACTTGTCCGCTTCGATTTCATCCGGGTCAAGCGGCGGCAACTCTTCTTCGGGCGGCGCCAGCACTTCGTCTATGTTGCCTTCACCGCCAAGGTATTCATCGATAGATACGGCCGCCTGCC
>CAZOUZ010000102.1:0-7055 GCA_964583115.1 uncultured Dehalococcoidales bacterium | reverse complement strand
AATCGAGGAGGAAGAAGTAGTAGTCGAAGAGGAAGAGGAGGAAGAGGTAGTCGAGGAAGAGGAGGAAGAGGTAGTCGAGGAAGAGGAAGAAGTAGTGGTAATTGAGGAAGAAGAAGAAGTAGTCGAAGAAGAAGAGGTAGTAACACCGACCGGTATAGCCTGGTGGGTCTGGGTTATCATCGGCGCGGCGATAGTGGTTGTCGGACTGCTTGTCTACTTCCTGTGGTGGAGACGGCGCTTAGCCTGATTCTCCGGCAGAGTGACTGATTGAATAGAAAGGCGCCGCCATTCTCGAATGGCGGCGCCTTCACTATCCGCAAACTTGACCCGACTATCACCGAAAGTCCCATCCCCCGAAAAAGCCCTGGTAGTAATTTTTACTACAACAAAATACAGATTATTTCTGAAATTAACCAGTACTCCCTGTGCACCTGTTGACAAACGTAATAGCCTCTGCTAATATTTGCTCCAAGGATTAACAATGGTTACAAGCATTACAACTGTAACATCAATCGCCACCCTGGGTACTGCGGCTGCCGTTAGCATAGCAGCAGTGGCAGTCTTGTTAATTTTTCTGGCTACCCGGGAGTTGGCCGGTACGGGTAAATCCCGGGTCTCTTCGCGAATAGCCAGATTTGCCAGTGTCGGTATTTTACCGCTGGTTTTAGCCTTTGCTACCGTAATCATCGTTAAAATTACCGAAATCCTCTAAAAGCATAATCAGGGAACCAAGAAGAGCACCTGGCCGGGTGTTCTTCTATGAATACAGTTAAATACTGGAAAGCTGGAAACAAAAGCCGATTTAGCGGTGGGATAATAACCCCCGGGTGGACTGGAAAGGCACTTTTTTCTGAATATTAGTGTTTTTAATGCCAGCGGGTATTGACAATTGTGTTTTTATCTGCTAGCATATTGACAATTGTCTTGTTTGTCTGCAAATAATTTGCTACGAGGAGGTTGGAATAATGGTTACAACCGTGACTACGGTAACTACAATAGCCGCTTTAGGAATTAGTGCCGTTTTTAGTGTAGCCGCAGTAATTGCTTTGATTGTGTTTCTCACCACCCGAGAACTCGCCGGGAACAGTAATTCTTCCTCATCTTTGCGAGTAGCCAGGTACGCCAGTGTCGGCGTACTGCCACTGATTATCGCCTTTACCATTATGGTAGCGATAAAAATCTTTGAGATAATCTAAAACAGCAGAGGCATTACCAGGAATAACATCGAATTAGCTATACCGTGAGACAGGACCACTCCGAGGAGTGATCCTGTTTTTTTGACTACCCAGCTAAAAAACAAGGCAATGACAAAAACAAAGACAATATCCAGCAGCGAGTTATGTATCCAGTGGACAACTGCAAACAGAAAACTTACGTAGACTATCCCCCACCATCCGAATGCCTGCACAGCAGCATGCTGAAGCACTCCACGGAAAATAACCTCCTCGACAAATCCGGTACAGGTGACAAGGAAGAAGGCTGCCAATAACCACGTTTCCTGTAATACAAGCCCGGTTGTCTCAGCCTCTTCCACCAGGATGAAGTACTCCACCAGCCCGAAGACAAAGCCGGCAAGAGCCACTGCCAGTTGAATCAAAATTCGTTTCAGTTTAAGCCCTATTTGCCCGTAGCTAAATCCAAGCAGCCGCATAACCTGAAATGCCGCCACCAGCAGAGGCAGGTAAATAATGGGGTACCACCAGACTTGAGGAATATTCGCCAGTGGCATCGACAGGCTGATTATTCTTATTAAAGGCACAAGCGCCAGCGATAGAAGCAGTTGCTGCCGGATTTGCTCAGTGGCAATCGCTGCGTAAAGCACGGCAGCTATAAGCAATATTATATGGCACAATATCCCCCATAGCGGAGCAACAGAGACCGTAATTATCTCAGCTACGGTTATTCCCACAAGATAAGCTAAAGCTACTTTCATACTCCTCCGGCAAGTGTTGATAGCTACTCTGCCAAACCCGATGAATTAACTAATTTGCATCAATATCCGGGGGGACTGCCATGCCTTCAGAGGATACCTCCTCCGAAGCAGCAACACTGGAGTAAGCCTCCTGCCATCGGACCTGGCGATAGCTGACTGCAGCGATTCTTTCCAGGAACAAACCGATGAAGACTATCCAGATGCCATCGAACCATGATAAGCCAAAGGGACGAATGAAGACTATCAGAACACCTGCCAGAATAAGCAGGTACCCGATACCCTGCCCTACCCGCGCCGCAATCCGGCTGGAACGGCTGTAACTGCCGCTGAAATGCCAGAGCACGGAACGAAAAACACGTCCGCCATCCAGGGGAAAGCCGGGAATCAGATTGAATACCGCCAGCATCCCGTTCATAACAGCCAGCGCAAAAATCATCCCGGAAACCGGCTCGGGTATTCCGGGTATAAGCAAAAGCAGTCCGAAGAAACCGCCGATTACAAGGCTGGCTACGGGACCGGCGGCGGCCATTTTCAGCTCGGCGGCGGGACTCGTCACCTCTCTGGTCATCCGGGCAACACCGCCGAAGATGAAAAGGGTTATGCTGTCTACCGGGATACCGTTAGCCCTGCCTACCAGGCTGTGAGCCAGTTCATGGGCAACCACCGAAGCAAAGAACAGCAGGCTGGTGATTACGCCGGTAACCCAGTAAAGCCATTGAGAGTGGTTAGGATAAACAAGGGAAACGGTCGCCAGTACAAAGATTATAAACCAGCTAAAATGCAGCCTGAATTGTATGCCGAAGAGCTTTCCTAAATTAAAAGTTTTACCCATTATTCCCCGCTGCTTATTCAAGGGAAAGGAGCAGCCGCCTCAATTCAAAGAGAGCCGCCGAGATAACCCGATTTCTCCACTGAGGTCTGCCAACTTCTCTGCTGCTTACACCGCCATCGGCTATACCGATGTAAGCGGTACCCAGCGGCCTCTCTTCCGTCTCCTCTATGGCGGTAGTGCAGATTCCGATATCAGCCCCAAGCGATTTCCTGGCCGCCTCTGCCATTGCCACAGCCGCCTCGGGGCTGACAGCGCCGTACCGGGAAATAATCCCGGGACTAACCCCAAAAGCTGCTTTCGCCTTATCCGAACAGGCGACAAGCCCTCCTCTGAAAAAAGAACCGCTTTCCGGAATATCGGCAAAAGCGGCGGCTAACCACCCTCCGCTACAGTCCTCCATAACCGCCAGGCTCAGACCTTTCTCAGTCAGCAGGCGGCCTACTATCCCTTCCAGAGTTTCATCATCCACTCCCCAGATATATTCACCGCAGGCAGCTTTGATAGCGGCTTCGCTATCAACGAGCATTTTTTCAGCCTGCTCTCTGTCCGCACTCTTTACCGCCAGGCGCAGATAGATACCATCGGGCTTTGCGTAAATTCCAAGGGTAGGATTGGCTGAAGAAAGCAGCGGAGAAATCATTTCGCCCACTGCCGCTTCCGACAGACCGTAAGTCTTAAATGTCCTGGGGAAAATAATAGATACCGAGCCGCGCTGCAGCCTGGGATAGACTTCTTTCTCCCACATCGCATGCAGCTCCCGGGGCGGACCGGGCATAGCCGCCAGAATACGACCGTCCCTCTCCACCCACCAGCCGGGTGCGGTACCCTGCGTATTGGGGATAGGCTCGGCAGAAGGAATAACGGTAGCCTGCCTTAAATTGCTCGGCGGCATTTCCATATCCATTCTGCTGAAACGCTCCCGCAGAGTGCTCTCCAGGGCAGGAACAATCTCCGGCTTTTCACCGAACATACCGGCGATAGCCTCTCGGGTTATATCATCCTCGGTAGGTCCCAGTCCACCGCTGGTCAGGACTAGCTCGGAGCGCTGCCAGGCACGTTTTAAGACCTCGGTCAGCCTTGCCGGATTATCACCGACCTGCGAAATCCAGTAAAGGTCGATTCCCAGTGACGGTAATTGACCTGCCAGATAAGAGGCATTGGTATCGGTGATTTCACCCAGAAGGAGCTCGGTGCCGATAGAGATAATTTCCGCTTTCACTGATATACTTTCCTGCGCATTAAAAATCCTATTGCCATTCCGGCTATTTATCCCTTTGAGAGTGTTTATCTTAGAGCTAGCACTTCGGTGCCGGGGTGCCAAGATACTCCCTGACAAGCTCCATAGCACAGTACTTACCGCACATACTGCATGCCGAACCGGCGGTAACATGCTGCTTGTTATGGACAAGGCGCGACCTCTCAGGGTCCAGGGCAAGTCTTGCCTGCTCTTCCCAGTCGAGTTCTTTCCTGGCTACAGACATATCTCTGTCCCACTGGAGAGCGCCTTTAACTCCCTTGGCGATATCGCCGGCGTGGGCAGCAATCCGTGAGGCAATTACCCCCTGCCTCACGTCCTCGGGGTCGGGCAGGGACAGGTGCTCCGCCGGAGTCACGTAGCAGAGAAAATCAGTCCCGGCGGCAGCGGCAATCGCCCCGCCGATAGCACCGGTAATATGGTCATAGCCGGCGCCAACGTCAGTCACTATCGGTCCCAGGACATAGAAAGGCGCTCCCTTGCAGACAGATTTCTCCATCTGCACGTTAGCCTCTATCTGATTCAGGGGTAAATGTCCCGGACCCTCAACCATAGCCTGGACTCCTGCCTGCTGCGCCCGCTCCACAAGCTCTCCGATAACGAGCAGTTCCTCGACCTGAGCCCGGTCGGTGGCATCCGCCAGGCTCCCCGGACGCATACCGTCGCCAAGGCTGAGCGTCACGTCGAACTCCCGGCACATCTCCAGCAAACGGTCGTAGTGCTCATAAAGCGGGTTTTCAGACTCATTGTGGATTATCCAGCCGATAAGAAAAGCCCCACCCCTTGAGACTACATCCGCCACTCTGCCCTGCTGCCTGAGCCGGGCAATAGCTCCACTGGTCACGCCGCAATGCACGGTTATAAAATCCACTCCGTCCCGGATATGCTCTTCGATTGAGGCAAAGAGGTCATCAACGGTCATCTTGACTATGGCACCATGGGTATCTATCGCCTTAATCCCCGCCTGATAAATGGGTACCGTGCCTATCGGCGCGGGGCTGGCGGCAATAATCGCCCGCCGGATAGCCGATATGTCACCACTGGTGGACAGGTCCATAACGGCATCAGCACCGGCTTCGATTGCCACCCGCAGCTTTTCAAGCTCGGTATTGATATCGCCGAAGTCCGATGACGTCCCGATATTGGCATTTACCTTGGTAGCAAGTCCTTTACCGATACCGCAGGGGGATAGATTTGTATGCTTTATATTGGCGGGGATTACTATCGTCCCGTCAGCCACTCCCTGCCGGATATATTCGGCGTCCAGTCCCTCGCGCTGCGCCACAAACTCCATCTGCGGCGAGATAATATTCGCTCTTGCCATTTCCAGTTGAGTCATAGCCTGCACCTCTCCCTAAAGAAAAACCAAGGGTCTTATAACCTCGCCGTTATATTCCTACCCCTGGTACACTTTCTGCTTCCCTACGCTCGTATTACCGAGGTCAGGTACCAAGGGTTGTCCCGATGATATCGGAACTCTCAGCTTCTGAGCACCCCTAGCTTTCTAACTATTAAGTTAATTCAATGGTAGCACAAGAGAGTTCGCTTAGCAAACAACCTTCTTCTAATTACCTCCCTCGTCCCCTTGAAAAATAACAAGGCGTCTAAGAGAAGTGGAGCCCTAACCAATAACTACAGGGGTGTTTAAGAGGGGCAAAGCCCCTCTTAAACTTCATTAAGGGTGGTGGGCGGGAATAGATAAATAAAAGGGGAAGGGGGACACAGGGGGATAGGGTTTCATAAACTAAATGGGTTTCCCGAAAAACCTTTAAATTTCTCAGAGTGCTTGCAGGAGGATAGAGTTAAAAACCTTAATCTTTAATCGCTTAATCACAGGATAATCAGTTATAATCATAAACACAGGAAGACTATTTATGGAAAAGCTTAAATCCGGTGTGGAAAAACTGGGGCTGAGTCTAAATGCTGAGCAGCTTGAGCAGTTCGAGGTCTATTACAGAGAGTTGGTCGACTGGAACCGGAGGATGAACCTGACATCTATAACCGACTATGAAAAGGCGCAGGTAAACCATTTTCTCGACTCCCTTACCGTGACCCTGGCACTGAAGAGACCCTCCGGCAGTGACAGCCTGAGCATTATAGATATCGGCACCGGCGCCGGTCTGCCCGGAGTACCCCTGAAAATCCTCTTTCCCGATATAAGGCTGACACTGCTCGATGCCACCGCCAAAAAAGCAAGCTTCCTGAGCCACATCAAAGAAAAGCTGGGACTGGAGGGGGTCGAAATCATTACCTGGCGGGCCGAGGAAGTAGCCCACCGGGAAGAGTACCGCGAACGCTTCGATATAGCCCTCTCCCGCGCCGTAGCGCCTCTGGCGACCCTTGTCGAGCTGACTCTGCCCTTCTGCACCACCGGCGGCAGCTTCATCGCCCAGAAAAAAGGATTTATTAAACAAGAGATTGCCGGAGCGGAGAAATCCGTCAGCACTCTCGGCGGCAAGCTGCGGGAAGTGAAAAAAATTGACCTCCAGGAGTTCCCGGATGAACGCTACCTGGTAATTATAGATAAGATATCCGCAACCCCGGACAAATACCCCCGCCGTGCCGGCATACCAGCTAAGAGACCGCTTATGTGAAATAAATGAGGCATTGTATGAACGAAATTGACCATAAGGTACAAAAGGGGATGAACCAGTTCGGGTACAAAGCCAGAACCGTATCCATAACGCACCTGACGGAGGTGCAGGAAGCAGTTGAAAACCTGATTAAGCAAGGATTGGTGAACAAGCAATTATATGAAAGATGGCATTTCTATTTGAAGACTAATGAAAACCTGCCCGAGGCAAAAACAATCGTCATCGTGGCAATGCCTCAACCCGTTACCCGTCTCAGATTTGAATGGCGGGGAACTGCCTATCCCGCGGACATCCCACCAGATTACTTTGCCAAAACAGCACATGAATCGCGTGCCGAAGAAATTCTAAACAGTGTGCTGGAGACTGCCGGATACAAGGTAGCAAAAGCTCATCTGGCACTGACAACGCTTGCGGTACGAAGCGGACTGGCAACATATGGTA
>CAZOUZ010000101.1:0-7095 GCA_964583115.1 uncultured Dehalococcoidales bacterium | reverse complement strand
TCAGCCGCTGGGAAAGGGTGATTGTCGGCGGACGGTAGCTGTAGCCTTCCAGCAACGGCAGGCTGTCGGGAGCCATTTGCTGGAGGCGGTTCCCTGAATTGCTCCAGCGGCGAGGCTAAAATCGCCTCTCTCACTCCCTCGTGGCCTATCACCGTACCTTCGAAGAAGTAGTTGCCGCTGAAGTGGTCGCCGTGGGGCTCGGTGTTTATCAGGTAGCGGACCTGCCCGTGCTTTGCAATCTCGTCCCGCCACTTTACGGCGTCCGTCGGAATTTGGGGGGTATCAATCATCACCACCCCTTCTCCGGTGACGACAAAGCCGCAGTTGCAGCCCTGAAATTCGGTCTCGGCGTAAACGTTATCGGTAATCTTCTGCATTGTTCCTCCTTTCGGGATTGTAGAGGAATGAGGTCTGTTCAGCCGGTAGCGGCCTGCTCCTTGTATTTTCTCTGCACTTCCTCGAATTCCTTTATCCGCTGGGCGATGATTTCCCTGATAGGGAGATTGTACGGGCACCTTTCTTCGCAATCACCGCAATCGGAGCAGCTACGGGCTTTTTCTATTGCCTCGGCAAACATCCCTGAGAACAGCCGTTCCGGCGGCAGGCGTTTGGCAAGGGTATTGCTTGTCATTACCGATGATATCGGTATTCCCTCGGTGCACGGCTGGCAGTAGTCGCAGCGACGGCAAAACTGGTTACCCAGTTCGTCCCTGAGCTGCTGCATCTCCTGCTTTTCCGCCCCGGTAAGCTGCTGAGGCCCCTCAAGCAATTGGACTATCTCTTCTATCTCGTGAACCTTCTCTATACCCGGGATAGGGATTACATCCGGGAACTGGAAGAGGTATTTGAAGGCGATTGTCACGTTATCCAGTATTCCTCCGGCCAGCGGCTTCATGGCAATCAGCCCGACGTCATGCTCTTTGCACAGGGCATGGAGTTCCTCGGCGGGTTCGTAGGCAATGAAATTAAAGGGGAACATCACCGTCTCGAAACGGTCTGTCTTTACCGCGTCTTTAGCTATGTCTATCTGGTGCGAGGTAATTCCGATGTGCCTTATCACTCCTGCCTTTTTGGCTTCTTCGACAACAGCCATCGGACCATCGGGGTCGAGAACTGCCTTCAGGTGCTCCGGGGTGCTCACCCCGTGAAACTGGTAAAGGTCTATGTAGTCGGTGCCGAGGCGTTTCAGGCTAAGCGCGAGGTGTTCCTCCACCGCCTTGCGGTCCCGGCCGCCGGACTTCGTGGCGATGATTACTTCTTCTCTCCTCCCGGCGACGGCTTTGCCGATACGCTCCTCGCTGGTTGTATAGCCGTTGGCGGTATCGAGATGGGTAATGCCGAGGTCGAGGCACCTCCTGACCACAGCCACCGCTTCCTCTTCGGTATCCCTCTGAATCGGAATACCTCCGAAACCAAGCCTCGATACCATCATTTCAGTCTTACCGAGCCTTATCTTATCCATTTCCCTTTCCCTCCTGTTTAATCAGGTCTCTCATTGTTTCGTGAAATTCTTCCGGCGTTTTACCCAGAGACAGTTTCTCCATCGGGCACATATCTATCCTGTTGGCTTGCTGGATGTAGGGTACGGTTTCGGTGAAGTGGTATTTGATTCCGTATTTATCCAGTGTCTCGATGGCGAAATGGCTGCCCATGGGACTGTAAACCTCCCGGCAGCCGGCAATAAGGGACAGCAGTGCCGCGGCATTACCCACTATCTTATCGAAGATTACTACCTGCCGGGGACGGGGAGAGAATCCGTCGAGGTATTCGAGTAAAGGCAGCAGTCTGGCCTTTTCCGAAGAAAAAATGGGCTTGCTGTCTTCGTATATCCGTAAAGTATCATTGCTTTTAAGGAACTCATCGAATAAATCCGTGTACATTGTAAATCTTCCTTTGTGGGATAATAAATTTCCTGAGCCCTTGCTGTCAAATCTGGCCTTGACCCCTGACGCAATTTGCTAGTGTGATTATTAAAGGGAATAAGCGTTTCGGGGAAAATTTTTTAATAATAATGGAGGGCACGGTTAAATGCCCTCCATCCTAGTCTAGTCTAGCTCGAACCTGACTCACTTGCGGTTACCACTACCGCAGCAGGCCTCTCCTTTTGGAGACTCGCCTCTTATCCATTTTCACGAGCCCGGTCAGAGTTCCGGATTGCCCTGCCCTCCGGCAGGGCTTCAAAAGTCAACTTGCCAAACTCCAAGTCTTGCATGAAGCCTCATGACCCACCTCCCGAAGCAATATTCGAGTGGTAACACGTAGCCTCTTACAAATATTAGACCATAATCGGTGCCAACTGTCAAGTTTCTGATACCTGTCTTCAGAGGCTTTTTATTACCAATTAGCAATTATATCCCTTTGGTTATATAATTAGTGCGTTAGGGTTAACAGAGTTAATCTTTAAGGAAGGAAATATATGGCTGAGAAAACAGATAGGATAATGATATTCATTGACGGTAGTAATCTGTACCACTCTCTCAAGAACTATTTTAAAAGGACTGATATAGATATAGGTAAGTTCTGCAACAGGCTGCTGGACAAGCGGAGACTGATAAGAATTTACTACTACAATGCTACCGTCGGGCGGAGAGAGGAGCCGGAGCGCTACCGTGACCAGCAAGCCTTCTTTGCCAGTGTCGGGGCGATACCTTATTGCGAACTGCGTCTGGGGCGTCTGGTTTACATAAACTGGCCTAATTCTCCGCCTTATGAGAAGGGGGTCGATATCCAGTTGACCACTGACCTGCTGACGCACAGCTTTAAGAATAACTATGACGTGGCGGTCCTTGTTGCCGGAGATACCGACTATGTGGGCGCCCTCCAGGCGGTAAAGGATAACGGGAAAAACGTGGAAGTGGCGCTTTTCGGCAAGGAGCGGACCTCCCGTCCTTTAAGGGAAGTCGCCGACAAGATACTTACCATAGACAAACGGACGCTGAAGGGCTGCTGGAAGTAATCAAATACCCTGACAGGTTGGAATTGATTCTACAGCGGCGGGTTCTGTCCGGTGCCGTCTTGCCCTGTTTCTCCGACGACGAAGGCGACGGCATATTCCTTTGAATCGGAGAGGCTGATAGCCAGCTCATCCAGCCCCAGGCTGTCGGCTTTTTCCCGGGCTTTACCGTAGAGACAGACCACCGGTTTGCCGCCCGGCTCGGATGCTATCTCTATTTCCCTCCAGTTGATACCTTTGGCGCCGGTGCCGAGTGCCTTCATTACCGCTTCCTTGCCGGCAAAACGGGAAGCCAGCCGTTCAGGTTTATTTTTACATAGCTCGAGTTCCGTTCCGGTATATATCCGGTTGAGGAAGCGTTCCCCCCAGCGGTCTAAAGCCTCCCGGATGCGGGTTACCTCTATTATATCGGTGCCTATGCAGTGCATTGTCGCTGATATATCCTCTCTATCGGTTTAGAGATATATTTTAGCATTAAAATGGGGGTATTATAAATATCTATTCCCGCCCGCCGCCCTTTAAGGTACTTAGAGAGGGGCTTCGCCCCTCTTTTACACAACTTCACTTCCCTGTAATAAGGTGAAGGTAGTTTTATCTACCTCACCCTCTGTATCTCCCTCTCCTTCAAAGGAGAGGGAGAGGGTTTTTAAGGGAGGCTTTGCCTCCCTTAAACTTTCCCCAAATGTCATTCTGAGCCTCGATGAAATCGAAGGCGAAGAATCTCGGGGTAGGGCAGGCAACATACAATAATCACCACCCCCGAGACCCTTCACTACGCTCAGGGTGACATAGGGTGATAGGATTATACAAAAGCTATTCCGTTTGACAGTCCCCGCCGTTAGGTGATTAAATCTTTGATTTAGAAGGCTGTGAATTATTAACAAGGGGGCCGAATATGACTGATAAAGAAAGGGCGGAGGGCATGCTCAGCACGTACCGTGCCCTTGACCTGGCCGATGAAAAAGGCCTTCTCTGCGGAAAGATACTGGGCGACCTCGGCGCCGATGTCATTAAGATTGAGAGACCGGGTGGAGACCCTGCCCGCTGTCTGGGACCCTTCTATCATGACCAGCCTGACCCGGAAAAGAGCCTCTTCTGGTTTGCTCTTAATACCAGCAAGCGGGGAGTAACCCTCGATATCGAGACTGCCGACGGTCGGGAAATTTTCAAGAGGCTGGTAGAGAACGCCGACTTTGTAATCGAGACTTTCCCGCCGGGCTACCTGGACGGACTCGGTCTGGGCTACCCGGCACTGGAGAAGATTAATCCCGGCGTGATTATGGTATCGATAACCCCCTTCGGACAGACCGGCCCTTATAAGGGCTACAAGACTTCCGACCTGGTAGCCTGGGGGATGGGGGGTGAGATGGCGCCGTTCGGCGACCCGGACCGTCCTCCAATCCACATAAGTCACCATTCTCAGGCATACCTTCATGCCGGACTCGACGGCGCTCAGGGGGCGCTGACGGCTCTTTACCATCGCTGGAGCACCGGCGAAGGACAGCAGGTTGATGTCTCCGTCCAGGACTCTGTCGTCCAGTGCACCGAGCATATTACCTCCGGCTGGGACTTGAGGAAGACCATTCAGAAGAGGGGGGAGGGAGGTGGCATGGGCCCCGGTCCCCGCCTGACCAGACTGTGGCCCTGTAAAGATGGCCATGTCTCCTGGTTTTTCTGGGGCGGCCCGATGTCACTGCGTACCAACGTGCCCCTTGTCGAGTGGATGGATAAAGAAGGCTGGGGGGACGAATATATGAAGAATTTCGACTGGAGTAAATTCGGTATGGAGACAACCCAGGAGGAAATGGAGCGTCTGGAAGCTCCGACGGCAAAATTCTTCCTGGCTCATACAAAAAAGGAGCTCTCCGAGGGGGCGCTGAAGAACGGCGTCCAGCTCTATCCGGTATCAACCCCTGCCGATATGCTTGAAAGCTCTCAGCTTGCCGCCAGGGGCTTCTGGGAGGAAGTGGAACATCCCGGACTGGGCACCACTATTACCTATCCCGGCGCCTTTGCCAACGCCTCCGAGGCGCCGCCCCGGATATCGCGCCCTGCCCCGCTAATCGGTGAGCATAACCGGGAAATTTATGAAAAAGAGTTAGGCATCTCCGGCGAGAGGCTCATTGTCTTGAAGCAGGCCGGAGTCATATAAAAAGGGCCTAGCAATGACAGGAGAATTGAATGGATAAAAAACTGCTTGAGGGTATAAGAGTTGTTGATTTTACCTGGCACCTTACCGGTCCCCTGACCACCAAGCACCTTTCCGACCTCGGGGCGGAGGTGATTCTGGTGGAGTCCAGGAAAAGGCCCGGCTGGCAGCGAGGAGCTCCCCGCACCGGCAGTAATGACCAGTACTTTACCTGTAAAAAAAGCGTAACCGTTAATACCCGTGAACCCAGGGGGCTTGACCTGATTAAACGGCTAATCGCCCGGTCGGATGTTGTGGTGGAAAACTATGCCGGAGGGGCAATGAAAAGGATGGGACTGGGTTACGAAGTGTTGAAAGAGATAAAGCCGGATATCATTATGCTCAGCACCTCGATGCAGGGGCAAACGGGACCGTACTTCAACCACCCGGGCTCGGGGCACAAGCTGACGGCGCTTGCCGGTTTCAGCAATATTCTCGGCTGGCCCGACCGCGAACCGGGCTGGATTGCCGCCTATACGGACTTCATCGCCCCCCGCTATAATATACTGGCTATTATGGCTGCCCTCGAGTACCGCCGCCGGACAGGTAAAGGGCAGTACCTCGATATGTCCCAGTATGAGGCCGGTATACAGTTTATGGCGCCTCTCGTCCTCGACTGCGGCGTGAACAAGCGGGTAGTCGGCAGAATGGGAAATCAATGCCCCTATGCCGCTCCTCATAATGCCTATCGCTGCCTTGGCGAAGACCGGTGGTGTACAATCGCCGTGTTTACCGACGAGGAGTGGCGGAGTTTTTGCAGCGTTATCGGCAGCCCGGCATGGACGCAGGAGCCGAAGTTCGGCACCCTGCTGGCGAGGAAGGAAAACGAAGAGGAGCTTGACCGGCTGGTAAATGAGTGGACGGGCAGCCGCACGGCGGAAGAGGTTATGGAGGTGATGCAGAAAGCCGGCGTGGCGGCGGGAGTGGTGGAGACCGGTGAAGACCTGCTCGACCACGACCCGCAGCTAAAGCACCGTAATTTTTTCATCGAGCTTGAGTATCCGGGAATAGGAAAATACCGCACCCAGGAGGGCGCTCACTTCAAGCTATCCAAATATACCTGCGAGATGAAAGTTGCTCCCCTGCTGGGTGAGCATAATGAGTATGTCTTCAAGGAAATCCTCGGCGTCCCGGACGAAGAGTATGAAAAACTGGTAGTAGAAGAAGTAATCGCCTAGACAGCCGATAGTTACCGTTCCTGAGTGGTTTTTTCTCTTATAAGGATAAAACATATTATTGCTGCCAGGACGGCGGTTGCGGTCCCCATTAAAAAGGTTGGTTTCGGTCCCAGCGCACTCCAGACGAATCCTCCCAGGGCTGACCCGGCGATAATCCCTGTATTCTCGCATACGCCTCCGTATATCCCCATGGCGGTGCTCTGCCGATTCAGCGGTACGGAGTCTGACAGTAAGCCCAGTGCTGCCGGACTGAACATCACCATACCGATACTGTTGACCGCCACGAAGACGATAAGCCAGGAGAAGCTCTGGGCATAAGCTGTCCCCGCCATTGCTCCGGCCGATACCAGCAGCCCGAGAATCATCAGCTTCTTTTTACCTATCCGGTCGGCAAGCATTCCCGAAGGGATACCCAGTACCACGTTGGTCAGCCCGCTTATAGTAAAGAGAATGCCGACCTCGGCAGCATCTACTCCTATTACCTGCGTGGCTAGCAGCGGCAGGAAGGTCATCGTAGTCCCCAGTCCCAGAAATCGGAGAGCGGTTACGATACACTGGGGGGTGAGAGAGGCGTAATTTAGTTTATGGTCCGGGGTCGGAGCCTTATCTGCGGGAGAAGGGGTGATTGATGATACCGCCGGCTTTTCCGTCCGGATTTTCCTTAAGCCGATTATTACCAGTAAGCCTGCCAGCAGGGCGATACCGCCGGAGGCGAAAAACACCGAATGATATCCCCAGAACTCGACCATGAAACCGCTCGGTAGAGCGGCGAGGCT
>CAZOUZ010000100.1:0-7125 GCA_964583115.1 uncultured Dehalococcoidales bacterium | reverse complement strand
AGTCGCATCTGCTGTGGGGAAGCTCTTAAAAATGCACTGAAACTTAAGGAACTAAATGAGAATATGGATGTCACCGTCTTCTATCGAGATATGCGGGCTTACGGATTTAAAGAAGACTATTATCTTGAGGCGCGGGAGAAGGGGGTATTATTCATCCAGTATGAACCGGAGAGAAAACCGGAGGTCGACCTTAAAGGAGAAGACCTTTCGTTAACTTTCTATGATTCGACTATAGCCATGGAGGGAGAGATTAACCCGGATTTACTGGCGTTAAGCACGCCCGTCATTCCAGAAGGAAACCAGGAATTAGCTCAATTGTTGAGACTTCCTCTTACCGGCGATGGCTTTTTCATGGAAGCACACATGAAATTAAGACCCCTCGATTTCGCCACCGACGGTATTTTCCTTTGCGGTATGGCTCAATACCCGAAGTACATTCCGGAAACAATTAATCAGGCAAACGGGGCAGCTTTACGCGCCGCTACCATTCTCTCAAAGGATACTATCGTTGCCAGTGGGACTATTTGTGAGGTCAATGAGGGTTTATGTATAGGATGCGGCCTGTGTACGAGGGTCTGTCCCTACAGCGCCATAGAGCTTGAGGAAACAGAAGAAGGGAAGATAGCGAAGGTTATCCCGGCTGCCTGTAAAGGATGTGGTGCCTGCAATGCCGTATGTCCTACCGGAGCCCTGACGCTCAATCATTTTACCGACCGGCAGATGTTCTCCCAGGTTGAAGCAGCGTATTCGGTACCGATAGAGGAATCCAAACCCAAGGTTTTAGCCTTCCTCTGTAACTGGTGCGGATATCCTGCTGCCGACCTGGCAGGAGTCTCTCGAATCCAGTACGCTTCCAATATTAGAATTATAAGAGTCCTGTGCTCTGCCCGAATGCATTCTAAATTCATCTACGATGCTTTCTTGAAAGGAATAGATGCCGTCTTAATTGTCGGGTGCCACCCACAAGATTGTCATTATATCTCAGGAGTTCAACAGACAATGAAGACAGTCCCGGCTACTCAAAAGAACCTGGAAAAGATAGGGATAGACCCTGAAAGATTACAACTGGAATTTGCATCTGCCGCCGAAGGGGCTGGATTCGCTAAAATCGTCAATGATTATACCGATGCCATGGCTAAATTGGGTCATATTGAGTTAACCGACGAACAGAAAGAAAAACTGCTGGAACTAAGAGAAAAGAAAACGGTACCAAAGAAAAAGAAAGGAAAAGCTGAAAGTGTCACAGTCTCCGACGACCGAGAAGATGCCTCCGCGTGACAACGCATTCTCACGGAAAATCACAGAGGAAGTGAAAAACCTGAATCGCTGTTACCAGTGTTCTATGTGCAGTGATGGCTGTCCGGTGGCTTATGCAATGGACTATTTTCCCAATCAAATCATTCGTCTGGTTCGGCTGGGACTGAAAGAGAAAGTGCTGCAAAGCACCACCATCTGGCTCTGTGCTTCTTGTGAGACCTGTGCCACTCGCTGTCCCAATGAAATCGAGATTGTTCGCCTGATGGATGTGCTGCGGAGAGAATCTCTTGAGGAAGGCATTAAAAGCCCCGTTAGCAATATATCCAAATTCCATGAGGCATTCGTGGAGCAAATCAGAAAAAGGGGGAGGATAAATGAAGCGAGCCTTATGATTGACTACGAACTAAAGACAGGCGACTTCCTTTCGTTGGAAAAAATGCGCGAACTGGCCAGCCTGGCTCTACAAATGTTCCTCAAAGGTAAGGTCAAGCTTCCCTCGATAAAAAGGTACTCCCCGAAAGCTATCGATAAAATCTTTAAAAAAGTTTTTTCCCATGTTTAATGCTTAAACAGAGGCTGATGGAATGAAATTCGCATATTATCCCGGGTGTACGGCTACATCGACGTCCATTGAGTATGACGAATCGGTTAGAGAAACTTCGCAGTACCTGGGTATTAACCTGGAAGAAATTCCCGACTGGACTTGCTGCGGAGCCAGTTCCGGTCATGTTATCAGCCACGAATTGGCGTTAGCCTTGCCCAGCCGAAATCTGGCGCTGGCTAACAGGATGTCCCTGGGTATGGTTACTCCTTGTCCCGCCTGCTCTGTTCGCCATAAGACTGCTGAATATGAACTTAAAAAAGACCCCGCTCTTAAAACCAAGATAGAAGAAGACATCGGCATGAATCTAGAACTGTCGCAGAAGCCAAAGCATATCCTCGAGGTCTTATATTACGATGTGGGGACTGATGCTATTAAAGAGAAGGTTCAGAAACCTCTAGAAGGCCTTAAGGTCGTTACATACTACGGATGTTATCTGGTTCGTCCCCCTGAGATTACGAGGTTCGATGACCCGGAGAATCCGACGATAATGGATAAAATAATGGAAGCTCTGGGTGTGGAAGTAATCGACTGGTCTTACAAAGTAGATTGTTGCGGGGGTTCGCTATCAATAGCCACCCCCGAAATCGTCGAGAAATTGTCCGGTAAGATTGTGAACGCTGCCTCCGAGGCAGGAGCCGATGCTATCGTTACCGCCTGCGGCATTTGTCAGCTTAATCTGGATATGCGCCAGCCAAAAGACAGCGGTTCCCAGCCGATGCCCGTCTTCTATTTCAGCGAATTATCCGCCCTGGCATTTGGAAGCACAAATGTAAAAGAATGGTTGGCAAAACATTTTGTAGACCCGTCAGGTTTATTGGAAAGACTGGAATTGCTATAGAATCTTGCCCCCGCATGGAAAACCATTCTACAACCAGTCACCGCCGGAAGTGCGAGTAGTCTCCCCGACCTCTTTCTTACGACGCGCCGGTACAGCCGGAACTCCGCCATAACAGTCTCTTTAATTCACCTGCAATAGACCGGGCTTTATTTTCATCCGCCGATAAGCGAAAGCCCATCGCCGGCAAGCTGGTGATACGCCTGACCGGAGCAGGGCAGGCAGACGAACTGCCCGTCTTTCGCCCGGGCGCGCGGCTCCATAACAGTCTCGCCGCAGACGGAACACTCTACACTACCGAAGATACGGGCGTACGCCGGAAGCTCTACCTTTACCCGGCTGATGTTGAAGAGCTCCTCATCAGGTATATCCAGCATATTAAAAGAGATTTCTATCCACAGACGCCTCAATTTTTCGTCGTCTTCCCCGGTGCCCCGGCGCTCCTGGACCACCTTTTTAAAGAGTTCAGCGGCTTCCGGATACCTGTCCAGGGGATGGCTGCCGGCCTTAGCAGCCACTCTCAACGCCTCTCCTGTCCTCCGCGCCAGGGTGACAGCGGTCTTACCGTAGTCGCGATAGATGAGGGCATTGTTACCGAAGGAGCAGCCGGTGACCATCTGGACGCCGTCACTGAAACAGGCGTTTGTCTCGACGATGGCGACCACCTCCTCCATACCCGTGGAGCTTACTCCCATCTCCCTCACCGCCCGGGCGGCCGCTTTCACTCCCATTGCCGACCCCGGGCAGAAATGACCGTGCAGCATACCATTCAGCAGCAGCAGCTTGTGAAGGTCGCCGGCAGCGATTGCCTCTTCAATCTCCTGTCTGGGATTTTCCTTGCTCATAGTAAGCAGTCACCTCCCTTCCTTAGCAATATCACAACTGCGAGTAATTGCAACTATTTGCAATTACTCAGGCAAAAAAATATATCAGCTACCAACCCGTTTTTGCGCAAATATTCGAGGGTCTAGCTTCATTCCATTTCCCTTCAGCACAGAGGTGCTGCTCAACGTTATTGCACCTGGTCGCAAGTGTAATCTAAAACAGCAACTTTGTCAAGCATCTCCGGGAGAAGATTGAGTGCCAACCGCCCGCACAGGTTGCAAAGGTATCGACGCTCTTCTATTCAGTGAGGTCAAAGAATACGCAATGCGGAAGGGCTACCAGAAATGTGAAGCCTCCCTGCTGCTGGAAGACAACCACCTGGTACTCAGTCCCTCGGAATTTATGGGCGCCCGGCGCTACAAGACCTGGCGTATCTACGACCTGCCGCTTGAATAGAGAGGAATAAGCTTACTCACGGGCAAAGAGCTGCGCCGGAGAGGCACCGCCAGGACTTCGGCGAAATTGGACTCCAGCGCACAAATAACATCATCCACCGGCACCAGCACATTCTCGAGCCGTCCCGATTTGCCAACGGTTATCGTCGGAGGGTGCTCAAGCAATAACAGAGCATCATCAATCTCCCCGCTCGCCCGCAGGGCCGCCATCTCTTTCTGCAACCGTCAGGCCAGGCCATACTCGACTCTGCCCAGGCAGTGTACGGCGCAGGTCATAACTGTATCCCTCCTGCGAAGGACTCGTACTGTTCAGCAGCCATCAGCGAGTCGAGTTGAGAGGGTTCACTGACCCCGACAAGTACCATCCACCCTTCCCCGCAGGGGTAGAGAGGCTGACGCAAAGGGCTGCTCTCTTTGCCTGTTCTAAACACCATCATCTTAGTCACGAACAGGCCATCCGTCAAGAGAAGCACGTCCCGGAGGTCCTGATAAACGAGTCCAGTTGTTTAATCAGGCGGCAGGGGTGAAGCCGGAGCAACCGGCTGTCCGGATGCAGCGCAAAAAATTGACAAGACAGTCAATATCTGAAAATATAGAGTCCACAGGAGATACCCACAACGCTTTTTCCGGACACCGAAACTGCGGGAGCATAAACGTGCTGTATGAGCTGTCTGTAAAAGACTTCGGCATCATCGAGGAAGTCACCTGGAAGCCCTCCAAAGGGCTGAATGTAATCACCGGAGAGACCGGCGCCGGTAAATCACTTGTCGTTGACGCCGTTGAAGCGCTGCTTTCCGGGCAGGCGCAGGAAGAAGACATCCGCCACGGCTCGGAAAGCGCCGGGGTTGAAGGTATCTTCCAGATACCCGACCATAGAGTATCGGAGCAACTGAGCGGGTTACTCTCGGAGAAGGGGCTGGAAATCGAGGAGAATACCCTGTTCGTAACCTGCGCTTTTCGCCGGCAGAGCCGCACCACGTCAAGAATAAACCGCCAGGCGGTGCCGAGGAGCCTGCTCCGGAATATCGGCGCCTTCCTTGTCGATATCCACGGTCAAAGCGGGCACCTGTCACTACTGGACACGGAGCAGCAACTGGACTTCCTCGACGGCTACGCCCATACCCGGGAGCCGAGGCATGGTTTCAGCCTGAAAGTCGCCGAACTGAACCAGGCAAGGCACGAAATCGAGGCGTTATCGAAGCTGGAACAGGACTCGTCCCGACAGGCCGAGCTTCTTAATTTTCAGATTGATGAAATCAGGCAGGCTGAGCTGAGGGATGGAGAAGAAGGGGAACTTGAAAGGGAACTCGCTATCCTTATATCCGGCGAAAAACTGAAAACGGCTGCCTATGAAATTTACACGATAATAAGCGGTGATGAAAGTATGCCGGCTTCATCTTCAGCGGTGGACAGGCTCAACGAGGCACTGCCCCTGCTGAAAAAGATGATAGAGGCAGACTCCTCTCTGCAAACACATCTCGGACAGATGGACGATATCACCCAGGGACTTACCGAGCTTGCCCGCGATATCCGCTCCTACGGTGATAACCTCGAATTCGAGCCGGGCCGTCTCGAAGAAGTGCAGAACAGGCTGGAACTCATCAGGAACTTAAAGAGAAAATACGGCTCTTCCGTAAGCGAGATACTGGACTACCTCACCGGCGCCGAAAAAGAGCTTGAAAGCTCCACTCACTCCGGTGAACGGCGACGGCAGCTCGAAGCAGAGGTGGAGCAAATGAAAAAAGAGATGGGCAGCCTGGCATCTCAACTTTCCCGGCAGCGCATCCAGGCAGCGCAAAAACTGGAAGCAACGGTGGAAAAGGAGCTTGCCGACCTGGATATGTCCCGGGTAGACTTCAAAGTATCAATCAGCCAGCAGCAGTCGCCCGAAGGAATCCCGCTTCCCGATGGCAAACCGTACCAGTTTAGCACCAGCGGTATCGACAGCGTGGAGTTTATGGCTTCAACAAATCCGGGCGAGCCGCTTAAACCGCTCGCCAGAATCGCCTCAACCGGTGAAATCTCGCGGTTTATGCTGGCACTGAAATGCGCCCTCGCCGAAGCGGACACAATCCCGGTGCTAATCTTCGACGAGATTGACATCGGCATCGGCGGCAGGAGCGGCGAGATTATCGGCAGGAAACTCTGGAACCTGTCCAGGAACCACCAGGTAATCTGCGTCACCCATCTACCGCAAATCGCCGCTTTCGCCGACACCCATTACAGCGTCACCAAGGAGAGCGCCGGAGACCGCACGGTAAGCACCATAGAAGCGCTGGAGGGCAAGGCATGTCTTAATGAGCTCGCCGTAATGATAGGCGGCCCGCATTTCACCGCCAGCTCGCTCGATGCCGCCCGGGAGCTTATGCAAAAAGCTAGCGACTGGAAAAACAGCAGAGCCCGGTGAAGGACCGCTACCAGAGCGGTGGCAACCCTGCCCCATTTCGGACTGGATATCGCCCCGCAGGGGCAAATCTATTACGGCCGCTTCAGTTTCTTGTGAAGATAATATGTCGCCGCCACCGGGGTGAGCTTTTGGAAAAATCAGTCCTGAAATGAGCACCCCGGCTCTCTTCTCTGATAATTGCCGCCTCAGTTACCAGCCTGCCGGTCAATATGAGATTGCTCAGCTCGCAGGAGGGACGGTCGGCAGTCGGCAGCGAAGCCTTTTGCCAGGCAGCCAGAGTACCCGCCGCTTGAGTCAAGCCTTCCTTATCGCGGATAATACTTACTTTGTCCCAGTGGAGTTTTTGCAGAGCGGAAAGGCTGGGCACCGGAACCGCCTGCAAGTCCTGCCTGTTATCAAGCGAATTGTAAACATCGTCGTCCCGGCCGGCAGCCGGTGCCGCATCAACATCCCCGCCGGTCATTTCGATAATCCTCTTACTGAAAACCACCGCATCAAGCAGCGAGTTTGAAGCCAGCCGGTTAGCTCCGTGCACCCCGGCACAGGCAGTCTCACCGCAGGCGAAGAGCCCGGCTATATTCGTCTCTCCCCAGCTATTGGTCCTGACACCACCTATCATATAGTGCGCCGCCGGTGCTACCGGTATAAGCTCTCCGGTGATATCCAGACCATGCTCGGAACAGAAGCGGTATATATGCGGAAACCGGGTGGTAACGGTGTGAGGCGGCAGGTGAGTAACGTC
>CAZOUZ010000099.1:0-7183 GCA_964583115.1 uncultured Dehalococcoidales bacterium | reverse complement strand
TTTCGAGTTTTGAAGTATGCTATCGAGGACGTCACGGGCTACCGGCGATTCCTCATTCTCTCTTGCCTGCCGGATAGCCGCCAGCACATCTTCAGGAAGGTGGACACAGGCTTCCTGAAACAGCCCGGAAATGGTCTCGGTTATCTGCTTGCAATCGATATTTCTCATTTATTTTTAAAACCCTATCCCCTGTATCCCTCCCCCCGATTGCATCGGGGGGAGGGAAGATGTTTTAGAAGAGGGACTTCGTCCCTCTTAGACGCCCTGTCATTTTTGAGGGATTTAAAATCCCCCTTAGTCCCCCTTTTCAAAGGGGGATAAAACGGGAAAAGGAGCTTCGTCCCTCCTGAACATCCCTCAGTCGTTTAGTGGCTACTTACCATCTCCCTCGGTTATCATTCTCTTGAGCTCGACCATCATTGCCGGCACGTCAATGTCAACGGGACATCTTACCTTGCACCGCCCGCACATCAGGCAAGTATAGGCTATCGAAGCTGCCTTTTCCATATCCTTGGTAATCATCGCCGCCCAGACAGCGCCATTACCGGTAAAATACTTATCGCCGAAGTGACCGGCGGTTACGGCAAAGACGGGACATTCATACAGGCAGCCGCCGCACCTGAGGCAGTATAATGCCTGCCTCAGCACCGGGTTCTTCGCCAGCTCGGTCCTGCCGTCATCCAGAAAGATTACGTGAAACTCTTTCGGGCCGTGAGCGCCGTAGGTAGTCGTCTTCTCGATATCGCCGGTCTTACTGGGGCCGGACACCAGGCTGACATAGGCAGGGACGGTATAGTTGGCATATCTCCAGGTTACCTCGGAGACCTTATAAGCATCGCCGAGGGTGGGGACGAGTTTCTCCATACCCACCAGGGAAATATGCACCGGGGGAGCGCTGGTAGCCAGGCGGATATTGCCTTCGTTCTCAATAAAAAACAGCGTCCCCGTATCGGCAGCCACGACGTTGGAGCCGGTCATACCGATATCCGCCTTGAAATACTTATCCCTGAGAAGCTCCCTGGCAGCCGCCACCATCTTTTCGATATCATCCGGCGGCAGTTCCCGCCCGATAATGCCGGAGAAAAGCGTGGCGACATCCTCCTTGGGGATGTGAATCGCCGGTGATAAAATGTGCATCGGTCTGGTGCCCATTTTTTGAATGATAAATTCGCCGAGGTCGGTCTCATAGACCTCGTTACCCATCTCTTCGAGGTGCTCCCTCAGCTCGATTTCCTCTCCGGTCATGCTTTTGCCTTTAACGATTAGCTTGTCCCTGCCGACAAGGTCATCGACAATTTTCAGCGCGTCTGCGGCGGTTTTGGCGATATAGGCTTTCCCCTTGTTTTCCTCGATAGCTTCACAGGCCTGCTCGGCGAGCTTCTGCATCTCACCGATAGCTTTAGCCTTAATTTCCCTGACCTCCTCGGCCATCTTTATGGTATGGGGAAACTTTGCCAGGGCTTTATTTGTATTAGACCTGTAGCTGGCAATACCCCTGGATAGAGCCAGCCTTATCCGCTCATTATGAGCGGCATCCATCAGCTCTTTCTTGTAGTCCCTGAATACAGACAACTTCTCTATACCTCCATAGCCATAGCAACGACCTGGGCAAGGTCAAGGACCTCTACGTCTTTCACTTTCAGTCCCTTGAGTCCGTCTCTCAACTGCATAATGCATCCCGGGCAGTGAGTGACGATAATCTCGGCCCCGGTCTCGAGCAGCTCCCTGGCGCGGTTCACCGCCAGAATCTCGCTTAGCTCGGGAAAGACCGCTTCAAATCCGCCTCCGCCGCCGCAGCAGGTCGCCCACTCGCCCTTTGTCCATTCGGTCTCCACAAGCTCGATATCCTTGATAGCCCGCAGTATCCGGCGCGGCTCTTCCACAAGTCCCAGGCTGCGCCCAAGCTGGCACGGGTCGTGATAGGTAACTTTCACCTTCCTGGGGAAACGCAATTCGAGGGCGGACAGATTCTCAGCGACCACCTCGCAGAAATGCTTTACCTCTATACCGTCCTCGTTAAGGCTGTCGGGAATCAACTGGCGGAGAGTGTAAGTGCAGGAAGGAACGATACCGATAATTCGCTTCACTCCCTTCGATTTCAGGCTGTCGTAGACTCCCCGGGCATGCTCGGCAAACTCCTTATGCATTCCGATGTAATAGAGCAGTCCTCCACAGCAGGGCTCGTCCTCACCGAGGTAGCCGAACTCTATTCCCAGCTTACCCAGCACCCTGACGGCATCTACGAGCGGCCGGGCATCGGCTTCGCCGCCTCTGGACATTACCTTGCTGTATATACCGCCGGCATCGAAACCCAGCTTTTTCTGAAAATTGGCAAGGCTCATCGTCATCTCGGTGCTGACGGCGCTCTTATCTATTTTTCTTATCAGAGACATCAGGGAATCAAGCTCACTGGTGTACTGATATCCGCAGCCGGCAAAGAATATCGTCTCTTGCTCCCCGGGCAGTTTCAGGTCTTTAGCCCACCTCGCCCCGGCCCCCTTCGACGCGCCGAGTATATTATTCTTCGAGGTAATATTGCCGGCAAGGTAAGTCAAGCCGGGGGGAATCAGCTCCCTATCACTCATCTTCTCTCCATACGCAGTTATTTACCGTAATAAACGATATCAAACCGAACAGTTCAGACAATTATTCCGGTATCAAGCAGGCACACAGGAAACTCGCAACAGTTTATGCTCAAATGGGACCAAGAAGAAATTTCAACCTTACCGTACCGGCATGCCATTACCCGTATCCAGTTTACAGTCTTTTAAAGCCCAGCGCAAATTGTCAAGAGCAGATACGGGAGCTTAAGAGGGGACGAAGCCTCTCATATACAGAGAGCGGGAGTTTAAGAGGGGCAAAACTCATAGCTGACTAGCTTGTGCTTATTGTGGTTGGTTACATTGTCATTGCGAGTCCCGATTGCACCGGGACTTCGGCAGGCGGGGGGATAGGGTTTTCATAATCTACTAAAAATCAAACGGGTTCTGAAAATACAGATTAAGGCAAGACTGTTTACGCTATAATTCACCCGTTAAACAGCATCAAGAACTTTGCCTTTATATGACTTATATCACATTATGTGACCTCTATTAGTTGTACTATTGATTAAAAATAAGGTTACCCGTAGCAAAAGGAGGTGTGAGGATGACATTCAAATGTCCGGGACAGGATATGAGGAACCTGAGAGTGTCAGTGCACAAATGTCCGGGCTGTGGAGCAGAGGTTGAAATCTTCTCCGACGAACTGAGGGTCAAGTGCCGGAAGTGCGGCGAGATGGTCTACAAGGAAAAAGTGCCCTCCTGCATAGACTGGTGCGCTTCAGCCCGCCAGTGTCTGGGAGAGGAGAGGTGGAAAGCGCTGAAGGGCATTGAGGACTAAGTTTCACCATCTCCGGGCTGGTGCACATGGCGAAGCAGACAATTCAACAGAACACCAGAGATATTCCCCCGAAGAAGTGACCATCAGCGCCAGGGGTGAACTGTTAACGTCTTCCCGGTCCTAACCGGAAACTATTGACAATAAGAAAGCCAGGAGCTATTATTCGTTACATTCCTGAATTTCGGCAAACACCGGGCCCGATATCAGGAAAATAGCTAAACAGATACGGAGTGAATCTATGGAAAACGCACAGGAAAAGACCCTCGAAGGGCTTAGATATGCCATCCAGATGGAAATTGACGGCAAGGAGCACTACCTGAAAGCCAGCCGGGAAAGCGGTAACGAACTGGGTAAAAAGCTTTTGCAGTCGCTAGCCGAAGCGGAAGACCAGCACCGGCAGAAATTCGAGGAGATATACGCCGCAATGCGGACCAGGAAGTCCTGGCCGGCGGTTGATTTCCAGCCTGACGGCGGCAGAACAATGAGGACGATATTTGCCCGGGCAACCGAAAAAACGGACTCCGCCGTAAAACCTCTTGCTACAGAGTTCGACGCCGTGCAAATGGCAATGAAGATGGAGAACGAGAGCCGCGATTTCTACACCAGCCGGAGTGAAAACACAAACGAGGACGGCGAGAAAGAATTCTACGAGCTGCTGGCAATGGAAGAGAGGGAACACTACCTGATACTGCTGGACTACTACGATTACCTGAAAGACCCGGCGGGCTGGTTCGTAAGGCAAGAGCACCCGTCCCTGGACGGCGGTTAAACAAGCAGCGCAAGCGCAGCAGCCGTCAGGAAGTAGCTAACGCGCCCGACAAGAGGTGGAAAATGGATATTCACGCTTTGCACAAGCTGGGATACGGTCTGTATATTATATGCTCGAAAAAGGGCGATAAACTCAACGGACAAATCGCTAACAGCGTCTTTCAGGTAACCTCCGAGCCGCCGACCGTAGCCATAAGCATAAACAAGAGCAATCTCACCCACGAGTTCATAAAAGAGAGCCGTGTCTTCACCGTATCCGTTCTCAGGCAGGATACTCCGCTCAGCTTTATCGGTCGCTTCGGCTTCAAGTCGGGACGCGACACAGATAAAATGGAGGGTATTCATTACAGGACAGGCAAGACAAAAGCCCCCGTAATTCTGGATAACACAACCGCCTATCTGGAGGCGAAGGTAACTCAGGAAATGGACGTCGGCACCCACACCCTGTTTATCGGTGAGCTCGTGGACGCGAATGTATTCAGTGAAGAAGAATGTATGACCTACGCCCACTATCACGAGGTAAAACGTGGCACCACGCCGCCCACCGCCCCCAGCTATATCAAAGAAAAACAGGAGGTAAAATCCACGATGGACAAATACGAGTGTAAAGTCTGCGGCTATATCTATGACCCGGAACAGGGAGACCCGGAAAACGGCATAGAACCCGGAACGCCGTTTGAGAAACTGCCGGACGACTGGGTATGCCCCATGTGCGGCGCCGACAAGAGCGAGTTCAAAAAGGTAGAGTAATTTATATCTTAGATAATAAGGAGGGTATATGGAGCTAAAAGGAAGCAAGACCGAGCAGAGTCTTCTCACCGCCTTCGCCGGTGAATCGCAGGCACGCAACAAATACACTTATTTTGCCGCGGCAGCCAAAGAGGAAGGCCTTGAGCAGATAGCCGGCATATTTATGGAGACGGCCGGGAACGAGAGGGAGCACGCCAAAAGAGAGTTCGAGTTCCTTAAAGGTATCGGAGACACCGCCGCCAATCTCCAGGCGGCTGCAGACGGCGAACACTACGAATGGACGGAGATGTACGCCGATATGGAGAAAATAGCCCGCGAGGAAGGTTTTGACGAAATTGCCACCTTTTTCAAGGAAGTGGCTGAGGTCGAGGAGGAGCACGAGAAACGCTACCTCGCCCTGCTGAATAACGTGAAGGAAGGAAAGGTCTTCAAGAGAGATAAAGAGGTCAGGTGGAAGTGCCGCAACTGCGGCTACATCCACAAGGGCACCGAAGCTCCCGAGACCTGCCCCGCCTGTGCCTTCCCTCAGAGCTACTACGAGCTTATGGCGGAGAACTACTAGGCATCCGCCAAGAGAAGAATAAAAAAAGGCTCAGTCGTAATGACTGAGCCTTTTTTATAATCTCCGGTAAAGACGGTTACTTCTTATGCAGGTACACCGACCAGTAGACAGCCGCCACGAAGAAGACTCCTCCAATCATATTGCCCAGAGTCACCGGTATAAGGTTTTTAACCAGGAAAGACAGCCAGTCAAGATTCTGATAAGCGGCGGGACTCAATCCGGCCATTGACCAGAAAGCATCGGAAGCCGTAGCCTTGACCAGGATTGCATAGGGCACAAAGTACATATTTGCCACGCAGTGCTCAAACCCGGCGGCGACAAAGGCGGTGATGGGGAAAATGATGGCGGCTATCCGCCCGATAGTAGTGCGGGCGCTGTAGGTCAGCCAGACTGCCAGGCAGACCAGGCAGTTACAAAGTATACCCAGTATCACTGCCTGGAGGAACCCAAGCTGGACCTTAGCCAGCCCTATATTCAGCGCAGTTACACCGACAGCCCCA
Organism: uncultured Dehalococcoidales bacterium; assembly: GCA_964583115.1. GTDB lineage: Bacteria > Chloroflexota > Dehalococcoidia > Dehalococcoidales > UBA2162 > CAYVOV01. Next base: position 1,222 of record CAZOUZ010000099.1, on the reverse strand, counting down.
CCTGCCATCTCGTAATGCCTTCCCCAGAAGACAACCAGAGCCGTGGCTACAGCACCGACAAGATTGCCGAAATAGACTATTCCCCAGTTGCGCAGGAGCTTTTTAGTTGAAAGCCGCCGGCTGGCCCACGCCATTATAATTAAATTGTTACCGGTGAATAGCTCAGCGCCGCCTACTACCACCAGGATAAGTCCCAGGCTGAAGACCAGACCGCCAACCAGCCGACTCCACCCCCAGGGCACCGGCACACCGGGTGACGTCCAGGCTATAGTTGCGATTATGGCACCAAGGGAAATGAAAGCCCCGGCCAGAACAGCCAGAGCGAACATACTGATAAAGTTGAGGTTAGCCTTCTTTATGCCGGCTTCCTCTCCCTTCCGTGCCATTTCGGCCGGCAGCAGGTCGTCAAAGCCACTCTGTGAAGCTTGTTCAGGCACTCGAGCCATATAAAAAACCTCCTGGTAGATGCTTTGGCTTAACTCTGAAAGCAGGGGTATGATAGCTCCTGGCAGAAGTCCCCACCCACCAGCAATTATCTAATCACAATTTTATCATAAGGGGGCATTACAGTCAATTTAGAAACCGGCCTTTTACCCTCGAAATAGCGCCCGGAAGCATGCTTTTCAGAACCCGCCTTGTCCGGCGAAATTGACCCCGATAGACCGCTAACTGATATAATAGATATATCAAATACAATGAAATTTAAAGCCGTCATCTTCGACCTTTTCGGGACACTGGTCAACAAATTCCCGATAGACGAAAGCATAGATATACTGAGGCAAATGGCTGAGGTACTCCTTGTGCCTGCCGACGACCTGGTAAAACTCTGGTTCGCCACCTTCGATGAAAGGCATGGCGGGGCTTTCCAGGACCTCGAGGCTGATATCAAATATGTCTGCAAGCAGCTCGGAGCCAGCCCCGAAGACAGCCGGGTCAGGCGCGCCGCACAGATAAACCTCGACTACGTGGCGCAGGCGATAACGCCGCGCCCGAACGCAGTAGAGGTGCTCTCCTACCTGAAAGAGCACGGCTACAAGGTAGGACTGGTCAGCAACTGGTCGGATGAGGTCCCGACCGTCTGGAACGATATCCCTCTCTCCCGGATGTTCGATGCCGCCGTTTTCTCCTGCCGGGTAGGCGCAATGAAACCCGACCCCCGCATCTACCGGCTGGCAGCGGAAAAGCTGGAGGTGAAACCGGAGGAATGCCTTTACATCGGAGA
>CAZOUZ010000098.1:1613-7208 GCA_964583115.1 uncultured Dehalococcoidales bacterium | reverse complement strand
TTCTTTCAGGTCTTTTCCTATCTTTTTCTCGTAGCGGCGCCAGTGAGTTACCTGGAGGTGAATCGTCTCCAGGATATACAAAAAAGCCAGAAACATTTCCGTGAGAAAAGATTATTACGGTAAATCAGAAGATAACCTTTTGTACAGGCAGTCTACCCTTTTTGTGTCTTTGCTACCCCGGGCCCATATATGGGAGTAAGCGAAACTTCCAGAAATACAATGGGTCTCTTCACGTTCTTGATGATTAGCGGACAATGGATGAGCCCCGCCGGGATAGACACAACTGCCGCGGTATCAATTATGTGCTTTTCCCCTTCCTCGCCTAAACATATTTCGACCTCCGCTCCCAAATCACGTATATTGGTTGGGTTGCTTCCAAGGAAGCAAAGGAGTTCAACGAACTCGTGTGCATGAGGCTTGTCGAATTCAGCTGGTTCTGAGACGCAGTGATACCCCATACTACAGGCGACATTTAACTCTCCTTCGTGTGCCATAATTGAGTACCCGGTATAACCTGGTAAATCTTTAAAAACGTCCTTTAGTATATGCTTCCCGTATTTTGTTTCAGCCATTTTTTTCTCTTCTCCTCTTTTTCTTATTCAGTAAATAAAAGGGCACCAGCTACCGCCTTAATTAGCGATTTCCAATGCCATCAGTTTCACCAATTCCACCTCCTTTGGAAGAAGGCGAGGATGGTTAAATTTACTCATATATTAGGCACTAGAGTTTAATTCATATATGATAATATGTCAATATTAAAAAAGGAAGGTTAATCAAGCATAGGGGGGTTTAGTCTATGGTGTTTTTTTCTTCCCCTCTTTATAAACGAAAGCGCCGGTGGGGCAGACATCGACGCAATCTCCCCTTCCCAGGCAATTCGTCTCGCCGAGAGGCTCGTCATTGAAAGTGGTTACTACCCTATCGAAGCCGCGGCGGGCAAAACCGAGGACGCCCACCGCCTCGTGGCGGCACACCCAGACGCACCTGCCGCATAAAACGCACTTGTTCGGGTCGTAGGTTATTACCGGATGGCTGTCATCAATAGGGAGGTCGTGCAGCAGTTTCCTGAAGCGCTTCGGCTTGAGCGAAATGCGGAGGTGTTTGGCTATATTTTGCAGCTCACAGTTGCCGTTAGCCAGGCAGTGAGCGCAGTCGACCGGGTGGCTTGCCATCAGCAGCCCGAAGGCGGTGGTCGCCAGCCTCAAAGCCTCAGCACCCTTTGTATTCACCACCATACCCTCCCGGACCGGCTCGGTGCAGGACGTGACGGGCTGCTTGTAACCCTCCACCTCGACAAAGCAGAGGCGGCAGGATGCCGCCGGCTCCGGCTTATCTTCCAGGGCGCAGAGGTTGGGAATATAGATACCGTTGTCAAGCGCCGCCCGGAGAAGACTTTGCCCCTCCGGAGCCGTTACTTTCTTGCCGTCAATAACTAACGTTACTTTTTTCATTTTTTATCAGCCGGGACTTCGCTGGGAGGTGACAGTTTGATAATGGCATCATATTGAGGCGGACAACTGGTCAGGCAGGTGCCGCACTTGACGCACTTCTCCTGGTCGATGACCTTGATTCTCTTCTTATCGGGCGATATCGCTTCGACGGTGCAGGTGCCGATGCAGGCATCACAGGAACGCTCGCACTTATCACGCAGGATATAGTAGGCAATCAGCGGCAGGCACATCAGCGCCGGGCACCTTCCTTCCAGGATATGGGCTTCATACTCGTCCCTGAAGTAGCGCAGCGTGCTCAGTACAGGGTTGGGCGCCGTCCTCCCCAGACCGCAGAGAGAGCCTGCCTTCACATCTTCAGCCAGTCCGGCAAGGACCTCGAGGTCTTCCATCTTACCCTCTCCGCAGGTAATATCACTCAGTATCTCCAGCATCTGCTTCGTACCCAGGCGACACAGCGTACACTTGCCGCAGGACTCCTTCTGGGTAAACTCGAGGAAGTAGCGGGCTATCTCCACCATGCAGTCGTCCTCGTCGAGCACCACCATTCCCCCCGAGCCCATCATCGCCCCGGCACCCTTCAGGGAATCGAAATCAATGGGTAAATCAAGGGCAGACTCGGGCAGGCAGCCGCCGGAGGGACCTCCTATCTGTACCGCCTTGAACTTCTTGCCTTCCGGGATGCCGCTGCCGACATCAAAGATAACCTGGCGCAGGGTGGTACCCATCGGCACTTCCACCAGCCCGGTACTGACTATCTTGCCCGCCAGGGCAAAAACAGCCGTCCCCTTGCTCTCCCCGGTGCCGATACCGGCAAACCAGTCGGCGCCTTTTTCAATGATGTGGCGGATATTGGCTAAAGTCTTGACATTGTTTATCAGGGTCGGCTTTCCGTACAGTCCCCTGTCCGACGGGTACGGGGGACGGTGCCGGGGCATACCGGCTTCTCCCTCCAGGGAAGCGATAAGGGCGGTCTCCTCGCCGCAGACAAACGCTCCCGAACCCCGGAACAGTTCTATACTGAAGCTATATTCACTGCCGAGAATATTCTTTCCCAGCAGGCCCTGTTTCTTCGCCTGATTAATGGCAACCTCTACCCGGTGCACTGCCAGCGGGTACTCGGCACGGACGTAGATATAGCCGTAGCGGGCACCGGTGGCATAACCGGCGATTATCATTCCTTCCAGCACCGAATGCGGGTCGCTCTCCAGAATGACCCTGTCCATAAAAGCGCCGGGGTCTCCTTCGTCACCGTTGCAGACTACATATTTCGTTCTGCCCGGAGCACTGCGGCATACCCGCCACTTCTGCCCGGTGGGGAAACCGGCGCCACCTCTACCCCTCAACCCCGATTTTCCCACCTCTTCAATAACGTTCTCAGGCTCCATTTGCAGCGCTTTCGCCAGGGCGGCGTAACCTCCCTCGCTGATATAGTGGCCTATTTCTTCAGGGTCGAGATGACCGCAGTTTTCCAGGATTACCTTCTGCTCGTACCCGGCACGGGGAAAGTCCTGGAAACTTGGAACGAGGTCGTTCTCTTCCAGGGCGCCGAGGATAAACTCGAGACAGAGGTCATCGCCGAGAAGAAAGTCCCTCACCAGCCGCTCGGCAATCACCTCGTTGACGTGCCCGTAGCATATCGGAGGATAGCCGGGTTTGCTTACAATCACCAGCGGCTCGGCATAGCAGTGCCCCATGCAGCCTACCTCAATCACCGGGACGTCCAGTTTCCGCTTTTTCACCTCGTCCCTTAAAGTCTGAAGCACTTCCAGAGCACCGGCAGCCCGCCCGCAGGTGGCAGCACCGACGAGAATGAACGGTTTTCCATTCTCCCGAAGTCCCTGCCAGCGGGAATCGGCTTTTTCCTTTATCTCCTGAAAAGCAGAGGCTATCGCCGCCGTTTCATTTACTTTCACTGGCTCTTCTTACCTTTCTGTTCTCTCTCGCGCTCAAAGGCGAGCAGTATGCCGTCTACCTTCGTCGGCTCGACCTGCCCCTCCGGCTTATCGTCAACCACGGTTACCGGCGCCATAACACAGCAGCCGACGCAGGCAACGCTATCGAGGTCGAATTCACGGTCGGGAGTTGTCTGCCTGACATCGATGTTCAGCCTTCTCTTCCAGGCATCCAGGGTGATGTAGCCGCCCTTCATATGGCAGGCTGTCCCCAGGCATACCCTTATCGAGTGCTTTCCGGGCGGATTGAGGCGGAACTGGTTGTAGAAGGTGACAACGCTGTAAACTTCTATCGCCGAAATACCGAGAAACTGCGCAATCTCAAGCATCGCTACCCGGGGAAGATAACCGAGCTTGCCCTGTACCTTTTGCAGGATTGGTATCAGGCTTCCTTTCTTCTTACCGAATCCTTCCAGTACTTTTACGGTTTCCTTTTTAGCCGCAGCCGCCTCCGCAATCTCTTTCTTACTCTGTTTTTTTGCCATTTACCACCTTTGTTGTATCAGCCGCTGTCACTTATGTAAAACTATAAACCGAGTATTCCGGCACCTTCCCTGACATCATAGAAGAGGCTTTCATCCATCTGAAGACCCTTATTTATGAGCTCCAGAACGGCCTCTTTTTCCTCGGGAAACTTGTACCCGTTATAGTCCTGCGACATCAGGGGAACAAGACCATTCCCCGACCTGTACAATGTATTATAGTTGTGGTCGAAGCAGACCCTGGAGGTAACCTCCAGATTTTTAATCATCAGCCCGATTTCCATCAGGCGTTCGTGAGGCGAGGTAAGCTCGAACTCCCCTCTCTGGCAGGCTTCGAATATCGGGGTATTTTTACCGGGGCAAAGGGGTCTCATCCTTACAAAGTGAGGGTTTATCTCGTTAAGCACCCGGGCTGTATTCTCGGCATGCTGGCGCAACATCTTCCTGCCGCCCAGTCCCGGCATAACATACTCGGAGAGCTCAAAACCGGCTTCGACGGCTTTTTTACCGGCACGGACTTGCTCTTCGGCGGTTACTCCCTTATCGATATATTTGAGCACCTCGTCATCGCCGCTCTCCATGCCGACATGCAGTCTGGCAAGCCCGGCCCGGCGGAGCTGACTTAGCTCCTCCGGCTTTTTCCTGGAAATCGTCTTCGACCGGGCATAAGAGGTAATCCTTTCGATACCGGGAAAAACCTCCCTGAGATACCTTATCACCTCCACAAGCTGGTCGGTAGGCATAATCGGGGTATCGGCATCCTGTAAAAAGACCGTCTTCCCGCCGACACAAAGCCAGTTGTAAACATTGACAATGCTCTGGAAGCTGGCGTACTGCTCTTCCGTCAGCCCTCCGGCGCTTTCGCGGGGCAGCAAATTATCGCGGAGAGTCGCCGCCAGCGGTTCCAGCCTGCCGCCGAAACCGAGCTTCCAGGAGAGCTCTTTCAGCTCATCAACGATAGCCTTTACCGAATCGATTTCACCCTTTACTTCGGCAACAGGCCTCAGCGAAAATTTCTCGTGGTTGTAGGGCCTGCCGTAGCAGAAAGCGCACCGACTCCAGGGACAGTTCCTGGTTACTCTGAGCAGTAGCGAGAAGCTACCGCCCTCGCTGGGAGGGCGGATAGCGCCCATCTCAAAGGAATAGGTTCTCAGTTTGGAAAGGTCAACCACGTAATCCGTACCGTCAACCCCGGAACCATGAGTCATAAAAGCGTCCCCTAGCCTCAATTATAGTCTAACTCACTGAATCAGGCAAGCAGATTGCCCGACAAGCCACCAGCCCGAAATGCTACCGTCAACCAATCATATTGATTTGTAAAACTCCTCACCCTGTATTCCTCTACTTAGCGATATATATCCTTACCCCCTTATTCCCCCTTTCCTTAGCAAGGAAAGGGGGAGACTCTAAAAAGGCTTGTTATGCCACTAAAATATATCTGCGGGGAAGATACTGAAACGCCTTAAAAGTATATCAACGGGAACCGGCTGGGATTGCAGGTATACAGAGCAGGCTTGCTCTAATGTGGAATGAAAGTGGAAAAGCTGTAAACAGAATGGGGTGTTTAAGAGGGGCTTTGCCCCTCTTAAGTTTCAATAAGGGCGGAGGGCGGGAATAGATATAAAAGGGGAGGTGGAGTTTAATAAATCACGATTCGCCGCATTGACCGATGCTGATGCGGTATGCTATCGTGCACTTAAAGAAGACAAT
>CAZOUZ010000098.1:0-1513 GCA_964583115.1 uncultured Dehalococcoidales bacterium | reverse complement strand
CGCCGCATTGACCGATGCTGATGCGGTATGCTATCGTGCACTTAAAGAAGACAATGGGGGACAGGCAAATTGGACTCGTTCGAAAGACAATGGCAGCGCTGGTTTCCGGAAGATAAGGCACCGGGTTCGTCCGGCCGGCAAGGCTGGACATCCACAAAAGTGCTATGGATAGTATTCGGTCTCCTCGCTCTGTTCATTATTCTAAGCGTCAGCAAAGGGTTCTACACCGAGTGGCTATGGTTCAGCAGCCTCGGCTACGGCAGCGTCTACACCACCGTCCTGAGTACCAGGATACTCGTCTTCTTCCTGGCAGCGATAATTTTCTGCGTCCTGTTTCTCGGCAATCTGGTGCTGGCTACGCGCCTGGTACCCAAGACCGAATCACATTTCTGGCCCTGGGCAATAGTGCGCCAGTTACAGTCGGTACTACGCCTGGGCGTCATCCTGGGCACAGCCTTCCTCAGCCTTATATTCGGTCTTATCGCCCAGGGAAACTGGGAGGCGATACTGCGCTTCTTCAACTGGCAGCCATTCGGTATTACAGACCCCGCTTTCCACAGGGAGATTGGCTTCTACGTTTTCTCGCTGCCCTTCCTTAACCTGCTGCGAAGCTGGCTGCTGGGGGCGCTGATAATTATTCTCCTCGGCAGCGTCGCAGTATATCTCCTCAGCTACGGAGTGCAGCGGATAAAGTTCGACTTCGCCCGGCCGATTTTAGCCCATATCGGCGGGCTGATTGTAGCCATTCTCGGCCTTTTCGCCTGGGGATACTGGCTGGGTATATGGGAGCTGGTCTTCTCCAACACGGGAGTAATCTTCGGCGCCGGCTATGCAGACTTGCACGCCAAGCTGCCGGCTCAGTGGATTCTTCTGGTAGTAGTGCTTATCTTCATAGCAATCATCCTTACCGCAATATGGCGGAAAAACCGCCGCTGGCCCCTGTACGGCCTCGGAGCCTGGATAGTGGCCGCCATCATCGTCGGGGGCATCTACCCAGCCATTATACAGCGCTTCCAGGTGGAACCGAACGAGCTTGTCAGAGAGACGCCCTACATCGAGCACAATATCCGTTCCACAAGGGAAGCCTTCGGACTGAACCGGGTCGAGGAAGAGCCGTTTCTCGCCGAGAATACGCCTAGCCCGCAGGATATAGCGGAGAATAACGTAACCATAAGCAACGTCAGGCTGTGGGACCACCGTCCCTTAAAGGACACGTATAACCATATCCAGTCGCTCCGGCCCTACTACGATTTTAACGATGTCGATGTCGACCGCTACACGATAGACGGCGAGTACCGCCAGGTTATGCTTTCGGCGCGGGAACTCTCCGCCGATAAACTTTCCGTGGAGGCGCAGACCTGGGTAAACCTCCGGCTGCTCTACACCCACGGCTACGGCCTGACCCTCAGCCCGGTCAACGAGGTAGGCACCCAGGGACTGCCGGTACTGCTGGTAAAGGACATACCGCCGGTCGGCAGTTTCGATATCGAACAGCCCGGGATATACTACGGGG
>CAZOUZ010000097.1:0-7249 GCA_964583115.1 uncultured Dehalococcoidales bacterium | reverse complement strand
GCAAGAAGGCAGGTGCTGGGATGGATGCGATTCAAGAACAAAACAGGGAACTTCTGAACACGGCGGGGCTGAGAAGCACAAACCAGCGGTCGCTTATACTTGAAATTATCCGTCACGGGCAGGGGCACCTCGATGCCGATGAAGTCTTCCGGCGGGCCCGGAGCAGACAGCCGCGCATCAGTCTTTCTACCGTTTACCGGACCCTTCAGAAACTGAAAAAACTGGGGCTTATCGAAGAACTGCATTTCGATGAAGCCCATCATCACTACGAGATAAAACCCCTTACCGAGCACCACCACCTTGTCTGCCGGGGCTGCGGCCGGATTATCGAATTCCAGTACCCGATATCTCACCTGATTAAGAGAAAAGTCCCCGAGGCTAAAGACTTCGAGATTACAGGCAGTGATGTCCAGATTACAGGCTATTGCTCAGCCTGCCGCCAGAGCAAGAAACAGCAGTAGCTTTCTATTTGTTAAAAGAATAAGCATTTTCACCTAGTAAAGAGGCGGACTAGCTGATGAAACCGGAAAGGATAATGGTATATGCCCGATAAAAAACAGGTGCCTCTTAGCCGACTGGAAGCCGGACGGAGCGGCAGGGTCGTTGGAATTCAGGGAGGACGCGGCGTAGTTAATCGCCTTAATGCTTTGAACATACGGCAGGGGAAAAGAATCACCAAGCTTAACTCCGTGTTTATGCGAGGGCCGGTAACCATCGAGGTAGGTAATGCCAGAGTAGCCATCGGCTACGGAATGGCTAAACGGATAATAGTCGAACCAATCTAGTAATAAAATGAAGATACTTCTTATGGGAAATCCCAACGTAGGCAAGAGCGTGGTCTTCTCACGCTTGACCGGGATAAGAGTGATTGCCTCCAATTACCCGGGCACCACGGTAGGCTACACTCGGGGATTTATGCAGGTGGATGGAAAGAGGGCCGAGGTTATCGATGTGCCCGGCACCTATACCCTGGAGCCGACCAGCGAAGCCGAAGAGATAGCCCGTCGCATGCTCGATACCGGAGATGTGGTTATCTGTGTAGTTGACGCTACCAACCTGGAAAGAAACCTCTACCTTGCCCTCCAGCTAATTGAACACGATATCCCGGTGATAGTAGCTCTCAATATGTGGGACGATACCCGGCACCGGGGAATAAAAATAGACCTTGAAAAACTGAGAGAGCTTCTGGGAGTGCCGATTATTCCCACCGTGGCGGTAAGCGGACAGGGGATAAAAGAGCTCGTTGAGAATATCCCCAATGCCACATCGCCCGACATTTCCACCCGCAGTAACGATGAGCGCTGGGCTGCCATCGGCAGGATCATAGAGCAGGTGCAGCAGGTTACCCACCGCCATCATACCTGGCGGGAGCGCCTGAGCGATGCTACCGTTAATCCTGTAGCCGGCGGCATCATCGCCCTGATTATCCTTGCCGGTGCCTTCTGGATAATCCGCTTCATCGGCGAAAGTCTGATTGGCTACGTTCTCGACCCCATATTCGAAAACTTGTGGGCTCCGGTGATGGTAAGGTTGAGCGACCTTCTGGGCAGCACCGGTTTCTTCCACGATATCCTGGTCGGCAAGCTGATTGGCGGCGAAATTCATTTTGTCGAATCTCTCGGTCTGTTGACCACCGGACTCTACGTGCCTTTTGCCATGGTCCTGCCTTATATTCTTTCTTTCTATCTTGTGCTGGGACTTCTTGAGGACACCGGCTATCTGCCGCGACTGGCAATACTGGTGGATAATGTTATGCACCGGCTGGGTCTGCACGGCTATGCCATTATTCCGAGTATGCTCGGGCTGGGCTGTAACGTACCGGCTATTATGGCTACGCGCATTCTGGAGAGCAAGAGGGAAAGGTTCATCGCGGCGACATTGATATCTATTGCCATACCCTGTGCCGCCCTGCAGGCGATGATTTTCGGACTGGTCGGCCAGCACGGAGCGCAGTACGTGGCTATTGTCTACGGGACACTGTTCGTAGTCTGGGTCGTCCTGGGAATAATAATCAACCGCCTTACCAGAGGCTTCAGCCCGGAGCTGCTTATAGAGATACCACCTTACCGGCTTCCGCCGTGGATGACTGTCTTTCAAAAACTGTGGATGAGGGTCTCAGGGTTCCTGAAAGAAGCCATCCCCATAATCCTGGGGGCGGTCTTCGTCATAAACATACTTTATGTCCTCGGCGTATTCGATGCCATAGCTAACTTTACGGCTCCGGTAGTAACCGGCCTTCTCGGACTGCCGAAGGAGGCGGTAACCGCCATAATAATAGGTTTTCTGCGTAAAGACGTAGCCCTGGGTATGCTCGCCCCGCTGTCATTGACTCCAGAACAGCTTGTGATCGGCAGCGTCGTGCTGGCAATGTTCTTCCCCTGCATCGCCACCTTCGCCGTCCTGGTCAGAGAGCTGGGAGTAGTAAGTATGCTCAAGTCAGCGGGAATAATGATAGTCACCGCTCTACTCGTCGGCGGCTTGCTTAACCTGATTCTATAGTCTATCTCAGGATACCGACATTTGCTTCATTACTAACTCCAAGCTATAATTAGCAATCACTGTTTCTTATTGAGGTATAAGGGTGTCCTGGTTTTATTATTTCGGAAGATTCCTCATCAGAGTAATAGTATTCCTTTTCACCAGCACACGGGTCAGGGGTAAAAAGAACCTGCCGAAGCAGGGAGCTCTACTGGTAGTAGCCAATCACCTCAGCCTCGCCGACCCGCCTCTGCTCGGCGCCTGTCTTTCAAGAAAAGCGATATTTATGGCCAAAGAAGAGCTTTTCCGGCACTGGTTCATCCGTTACTTCATACGTGGTTTTGGCGCCTTTCCGGTACACCGGGGGCAGATGGACAGGGAAGCGCTCCGCCGGGCCGAGAAAGTCCTTTCAAGCGGTTTAGTTTTAGTCATGTTCCCCGAGGCGACGAGGAGCAGTAATGCCCGGTTGCAGTCGGCTTATTCCGGCTCGGCAATGATTGTCCTGCGCAGCGGCACCCCAGTCCTCCCGATAGGAATTACGGGCACGGAAAACGTTAAAGGTCTCGGCTGGCTGCTGCGCCGTCCCCGTCTGATTGTTAATATCGGGCATCCTTTCAACCTTCCGGAGGTTAACGGCAAAGTATCCAGAACAGAGCTTAACGGGCTGACCGATTTAATAATGAAACAAATAGCCGGACTCCTCCCGGCAAAATATCAGGGGAGATATCAAACGGACGGGGAAAAAGATGAAACTCAAAGTTGAGAAATCGGCGGCAACGGGGTTTTGCTCCGGGGTTAAGCGCGCCATCGATATCGTAGAGAAGACCGCCCGTGAGCGTGGAGGGGTGGAAACACTGGGAGCAATCGTACACAATAAACAGGTCCTTAAAAAGCTGGCGGACATAGGAGTCAGGGTAGCCGATAGTATTAATGATATTCGGGGTGATACCGTGGTTATCGGTGCTCACGGAGTGAGTCCTCAACTGGAGGAGGAGCTGCGAACCCGGTTTGCCGAGGTAATAAATACGACCTCCTGCCCCTTCGTTCACCGTGCCCAGATTGCCGCCCGCAGACTGGCTGAAGCCGGTTTTTTTACGATTATCTATGGAGATGCCAACCATCCCGAGGTAAAGGGGATTCTCGGCTGGGCTGAAGGCAAGGGACTGGCTACGCTGGACAAAAATTTCATCGCTGAGCTTGAGCCGTTACCGCATCATCTGGGTATCCTGTCCCAGACAACGCAGATTCCGGACCGTTTCACCGAATTTGTCAAGGCGGTGGTTGACTTCGCTCTGACCAAAGACGCCGAGATACGGATTATCGATACGATATGCCATGATATCCGGGAGCGCCAGCAGGCAGCGCTGGAGCTTGCCGGCAGAGTAGACCTTATGTTCGTTATCGGCAGTACTACCAGCGCCAATACCAATCACCTGGCGGAGTTATGCGCTACGGTCACCGAGACGCACTTCATCGAAACGGCGGACGATATAGAATCTTACTGGCTCGACGGGCACCGTCACATAGGGGTGACCGGCGGCGCCTCTACCTCCGAGGATACCATAAACGATGTCGTCGCCAGGCTGGAAGCTTTGGCTAAAGATGATTCGACCAGTTAAAGCACTCACATTATCCGTATCGCTTATGTTACTGCTCTCTGTTAATGTGCTATCATGTAACGGCGGAGAGGAAACATCACCATCCGGGACTGAATCTACCAGAGAACCAGGCTTTGGCATCTACCTTGTCGATAGCGGGGAGCCGGTACTTACCGGGCAGCATATCGAGGCGTATTACCGGAATGTCCATTTGACCGTAGATGAGGAGGAAGACACTCACGCTCTTGAGCTTAACGAGGCGGGAATAGAGCAATGGAACTCATTTATGACCTATGAGGGAATCCCGCAACTTAAAGATACCCTGTATAAAAAAGATTTCGTATTCAGGGTCGAGGGGAAGGATATGTACCGGGGTAAATTCTATTCAATGGCATCTTCGGACAGCTATGACGGGGTGGTAATACTCGATGCTTTATTCAAATTAAATGAAGAGCACAATAGAATTTATATTTCTAACGGTTATGTAAGCACACCTTCATATTCCAATGAAGACCCCAGAAACAGTCCGGAAATCATCGATTTCCTCACCGAACAGGGCTTGCTGAGGTAAGGCAGGGAACCGATACCAGCTTGACAGCAGGTACGTAAAACGCCTTATAATAGGGCTAATCTGAATTAAAACCACCGGCTTTTTGAATGTTTTCAGGGGTAGCCGCAGGGAAATTCTACCCGCCAACCGGATATCTTACCCGGATTATTAAACGGCAATCGATAATCAAAAGGGGGCAGTATTGGAGTATCTTTTAACTGAAGACCAGAAGATGATAAAAAGCCTGGCGAGAAGAATCGCCGAGGAAAAAATACTGCCGGTACGGGCGGAACTCGATGAGACCGAAGAGTTTCCCTGGGATATCGTAAAAGAGCTTGCCGACAGCGATATGTTCCGGGTATTTATCCCCGAAGAGTATGAAGGGCTGGGCGGCGGCTGCCTCGACCTCTGCCTGGTCGTGGAGGAATTAAGCAGGGCTTGCAGCGGGGTAGCCCTCAGCTATGCGGCTACCTCTCTGGGCAGTTTCGCTCTGCTTAACTACGGCACCGAGGAGCAGAAGAGAAAATACCTGCCGGATATCGCCGCCGGTAAGAAGTTAGCCGCCTTTGCCCTCACCGAGTCCACCGCCGGCAGCGACGCCGGTGCCGTAAAAACAACCGCCGAAAAAGTCAGCGGCGGCTACCTGATTAACGGCACCAAGCAGTTTATCTCCAACGGCGGCGAAGCCGAGCTATACACCGTTATCGCTCTAACAAACAAGGCTAAAGGCGCCAGGGGCGCCAGCGCGTTTCTTGTTGAAAAGGACACCCCCGGCTTTACCTTCGGCAAGAAGGAAAAGAAGATGGGCATCCGGGCTTCTTCGACAAGAGAACTGATATTCAAGGACTGCCTTGTCCCCGAGGAAAACATTATCGGCAGGGAGGGAATGGGCTTCATAATGATGCTGAAGGTCTTCGACCACTCCCGCCCGGGCATAGGCGCTCAGGCTGTGGGAATCGCTCAGGGAGCCCTTGAAACGGCGGTGGACTACGCCCGGCAGCGAATCCAGTTCGGGCACCCGATTATTGCTCTTCCCGTGATACAGAGTAAGCTTGCCGATATGGCTATCCAGGTGGAAGCCGCCAGGGCACTGACATACGCCGCCGCCAGAACGATAGACAGCGGGGTCAAGAGGTTTACCGAAGAAACGGCGATGTCGAAGGTCTTCGCCTCGGACGTAGCCATGAGAGTCACCACCGAGGCAGTGCAGGTACTGGGCGGCGCCGGCTATATGCGGGACTACCCGACGGAGAAAATGATGAGGGATGCCAAAATTACCCAGATATACGAAGGCACCAACGAAGTCCTGAGAGAAACAATTGCCCTCGGACTCAGGAAGAGAAAGGGGCGGAGAGATTGAACCTCCGTATTAAGGGAAAGATTTTAATAATAATATAGAATGAATATAGTAGTTTGTCTGAAGCAGGTGCCCGGCACCACCAGGGTTAATATAAATCCCGAGACAAATACCCTGGTGAGACAGGGTATCGAGAATATTATAAACCCCTTCGATAGCTATGCCCTCGAGGAAGGAGTCCGCTTAAAAGAAAGGTATGAGGGCAAGGTTACCGTTATCAGCATGGGACCTCCTCAAGCCGAAGAAGCCCTGAGGGAAGCCATCAGCTGCGGCGCCGATGAAGCTATCCTTGTTTGCGACGGTGCTTTTGCAGGCTCCGATACCCTGGCTACTTCCTATACCCTGTCGAGGGCTATTGCCAGAATAGAGGACTGCGACCTGATAATCTGCGGACGTCAGACTATCGATGGGGACACGGCGCAGGTGGGTCCGGAGATTGCCGAATTTCTGAATTTGCCTTTTGTCTCCTATGTCAGCAAGGTCGAAGCGGTGGAGAACGGGCAGATGCGTGTCGAGCGTATGATTGAGGAAGGCCACGAGGTTATCGAGGCCCCTCTACCGGCCCTGATTACGGTGACAAAAGAGATAAACGTACCCCGTCTCCCTTCCCTCCGAGGGATAATGAAGTCAAAGAAAGCCGCCATTCAGACCTGGGGGGCGGAGGAACTCGATGTCGACGAAAACCGGGTGGGAAGGAACGGGTCGCCCACCTGGGTTATAAAGATATTCTTCCCCGAAAGGGTACACCAGGGCGAGGTACTCGAGGGAAGTCCCGAAGAAAAGGTAGAAAGCCTGGTCGACAAGCTGAGAGACGCTAAAATAATCTAGGTAGCGAATAAAGTATGGGAATTAGAATCGACCTCGATAAATGTACCGGCTGCGGCAGTTGCGTGAGTGTCTGCCCGTTCGGTGTTATCGAGATAATTGACGACAAGGCGCAAATAGGCGACGGCTGCACCCTCTGCGGCGCCTGCCAGGATGTCTGCGACTTTGAAGCGATAGTAATCGAGGCAGCCGAAGAAGCACCGGCAAGCGATGACTACCGCGGCATCTGGGTATTCGCCGAGCAAAGGGACGGCAAGCTGAGGAGTGTTGGCTATGAGCTGCTCTCCAGGGGCAGAGAGCTGGCGGATACTCTTGATACGGAGCTATCTGCTGTCTGCCTGGGGCATAACGTCGGTGAAGTCGAGCAGCTAATTGCTTACGGGGCGGACAGGGTCTACCTGATAGACGACCCGGCGCTGAGCGACCAGCAGGAGGACTTAT